>JAFVVB010000219.1 GCA_017502425.1 Ruminococcus sp.
AGAACCTTGCTGTAGAAGGTTTCTACATCTGCGCGGATGAAGCCTGCCTCTGTAACATAGGTCTTGGCAGCTGCAGAGGCTGCATCATAAGCATCCATAGCTGTCTTCATAGTCTGTGCGAGAGTGTTAAGAGCGGCTTTATCGGTAATGATATCACCGTAGCCCTTTTCCATATCCTCATAGGCTTTGAGAAGCTTGGGAGCGAGAACCTGAAGCTCTTTAGCGATAACTATGTCACCTGTAAGCTTCTCAACATTATAGGCTGAGAAGAAGTGAGTGTAAACACCTGCACCGAAGCCAGTTACGACATTTGCTTTAGCGTTTTTCACAGCAGTGCTTACTGTGTCAAGAGTAGCGGCATCAACAGCATAAAGCTCATCCATATCCATTGAGAAGTAATCAACATAAGCCTCCAGAGTAGACTGTGTATTTTTGATGGTCTGTGTGGACTTAGATGCACCGTCTTCTTTTGAATATGAGCTGTAGTTGTAATAGAACCAATAGTCGTGCTCATATTTGTCATCATCACAACGACCGCCGTCTGTAAAGTCATACTTATAGTCGTAGTTGGTATTTGCATGCTTTACAGTAAAGGTCTTAGATGTAACTACGCTGTCAGGAAGACTGTCAAGAGTGTGACCTGTGACAGCACTTTCCATCATAACTGTAAGCTTTACTTCGGGAGCTGCAGCGAGAGGAGTGCCGGGAACAGTAGTGTTGTTTGATGTGCTTGCTGAGCCGTCAACCATTGTTGTGCCTTCGCTTACTGTGGAGCCTGCTAAAAGGCCGGTGATAAACGCATCAACATTATAGTCTGTGTAGTCACTGCCCATCTTATCACTGAGCAGAGTTTTCACTCTGGCATTCAGATGATTGATGGTTCTGTAGGTCTTGTCTGATGATTCACCCGTCTGAGCGATATCAGAAGAGCCCGAAGAGGGTGTCCGAATAGCAGGGTTCTTATTCGCCATAGCGTCTACTGCTGCGAAATAAGCCTCCACGGCGGCGAGAACCTTGCCGTCAGGATCGCTGACAGTGTAGTCGTTAGCTGAGCCTGAGAAGGTAGCATTCTTAACGCTGTCAAACTTAAGTGCGTTAGCGAGTGCAGTTACATCTACATCTGTTCCTGCAGCGAAGGCTACAGAGCCGAAGCACACACTCATGCTGGTCATAATCATAACGACCGCAAGTAACACACTTAAGAGCTTTTTAGAAGCCTGTCTGACTTCTCTTTTTGTTACTAACATGTTTTTTCCTCCTGTAAAATTTTTTCGTTTTTTTACTCATTATAAATGAGTATTCGTCTGTTACTCATTTAGAATGAGTAATCGGTCTGAACTAACACACCTCCCGTAAATCAGATTTTTATATTTAAAGTTTAAATAAAAACTATAAATAACTCAGTTATTTTTTCTTCTGATATTTCTTTTTGTTGCTGTTATGATGAACGATGTCTTTCTTCGTTCTGTTTAAAATCTTCGTTTTAACGTCGAGATAGAAATCATTATATTTCTTTTCTATTATAATAAGCTTATGAGATCTGAGCAGTAAGAGCCATACGGCGGAAATTACTATAGTTACCAGACACCAGAACTGCCAGAAGGTTAAGCCGAACATAATATGTCTGATATCATCGTTCGGATAATACCTCATAAACTCCCAGCAGAATCTCGTTACGGAGTAAACCGCCGCTGTCACGGGATAAAGAGCGCCTGATTTACACTTGCCGCTTCTGAAGCCGAACCAGAAGCAGAAAGCTATCACAAAGCACATAGTTATGCTTTCAAAAAGCTGAGAGGGAAAAAGAGTCGCTTCGTATTCAGGATTATATATACCGAAACTGCATTCTCTACCTACACAACAACCTGCCATGAAGCAACCGAATTTCGCACAGGTGAGAATGATGAATATTCCCGGTGCGAGTAAATCCATAACCTTTCGCCAGGGCTTGTTTGCAAGCAAGGAAACCGCCGTCATAATAATCGGTGTGAAAACGACAGCACCAAAAATAGCAACGCTTGAATTTGTTCCGCCATATTTTAATATTGCGGAACTGTACATATTACCCATCATTGATGCACCGTACACACCGGCAACATAAGTTATAAGGGTAAAAATTACCGCTGTCTTTTTCGTCAGCTCATATCTTTTATAGGTTTTAAGATTAACGAGCATCATTATCGCAAAACCCACTAAATACATACCGTAGTATGCGTATTTACTTCCTTCAAACATTTATTTTCTCCTTAATAAATAGGTTACCCTATTTGAAATTTTTCCGTGCTGTTTTCTCCCCTCCTCAGGGCATACTTCCCCCTTAAGGGCACAATTACACACACTGAAATTTAATCACAGCACTAACAACTTAAAGTTAACTTTTGCCACGCTATTATGAACAATCTGTAAAATTACTCTGCAGTTAATTTTCAGTTAATTCTGAACAGGTAAAATGCTGATTGAGAAATTACTCTGTCTTTCCTACAGAAAGGAGACAATTTATATGTTTAAGATTCTGGTCGTAGAAGACGACAAAAACTCCGCCAGGCTTATGCAGGTTATTCTGACCAATGCGGGATATGAGGTCGAGCTTTCAAGCAACGGTGTCGATGCACTGAAAAAGCTCGATGAGGTTTATATTGACCTTGTACTGCTGGATGTTATGATGCCCGAAATGAACGGCTACGAGCTGACAGAAATAATCAGGTCAAACGGTCTGAATA
>JAFVVB010000220.1 GCA_017502425.1 Ruminococcus sp.
GTGATACCGAATTTGCTACACACGTTAAATCAAGTCTTGACTCAAAAGGCGTAAGGTACACTAATTCGGGTGAAATCACCACTGTTGCTGTAAGTAGCGGCGGAGGTTCTTCTGCTATTGAACTAAGCGAAAAATATGATTTTGATGCTTTTGTCACAGGAGAGCTCAAACACCACCACTTTTTATACGCAAACGAAAAGAAAATATGTGCGGTCGAAGCTGGGCACTTCAACACAGAGGACGTCGTCATATCTCCTTTAGCTGAAAACTTAGGCGCTTATTTTTGCGACGTTACGTTCATAAAATCACAGTCTCTGTGCGACCCGGTTAACTTCATCTGAAAACACTGAATTTTTACAAGCGGAAAAACGGTTTTTTGAAACTGTTTTTTCGCTTTTTTATTGTTTTTTTGTTTCTTTTTGACCTTGATAATAACCCTTTTGTATCAAAAGGTGTATTTTTGTATTATATATGTAAAAAAACAATTGCAAAAGGCATAGTAGTTTGTTATAATATTGTAATGTAAATAACTATATGTGGTAATATGTGGTTTTTTAGACCACAAAATGAACCGCCAAAAAGGAATACTATGAGAATCAGAAAAAAGAAATGGGCGCAACCCGAACTTGATTTGTGTCCTTACTTCATAAAAGAACCAAAACGCTATTTCGGAAAATGGAAAGAGTTTTTCAAAAACGATAACGAAATACAACTTGAAGTCGGATGCGGCAAGTGCAGTTTCGTAGCACAAAAAGCTCTCAAAAATCCCGACATCAATTTCATCGCCGTCGATATCAAAAGCGATATGCTGGGAGTTGGCAGAAGAAACATCGAAAAGCTTTTTACTGAAAACGGAAAAACTCCTGAAAACATAGCTTTGGTTGCTTTCAATGTTGAAAACATAGACGAGCTTATTTCAAAAGATGATAACGTAAAGCAGATGTACATTAATTTCTGCAATCCGTGGCCGAGAGAAAAACATAAAAAGCGTCGTTTGACCCATTTCACTAAACTAAACAAATACCGCACCTTCCTTTCAGATGGTGCAAGAATTAATTTCAAGACTGACAACGATGAATTATTCGATGAAAGCCTTATCTATTTCAAAGATAGTAACTTTGAAATAGACTTCATCACGTATGACCTCCATAATAGCGAGGTCACCGATAACATTATGACCGAACACGAAACGATGTTCTCTCAACAGGGGATTAAAATCAAACACCTTGTTGCTCATAAAAAATAAGTATTTATTTGAAGGAGGGAAACACAGTGAAAAAAGTAGCGATATCTCTTATATTTCTACTTACCTTTTTGCTTAGCGGATGCTCTGCGTTCAGCTTTGAAGAAAGCGATATTATGTGTCCTCCTAAAGCCACCGGCAGTAAGGCTGAAATCCAGAAACTGATTGATAAAAACACCTCCGGTGACTATACTCTCAAATATCCTAAAAACGGTGACAACAGAAGCTCTATCGTCATGCACGATATCGATAACGATGAAGACGAGGACGCTATCGCTTTTTACACAGTTAATGACGACACTCAGGCACACGCTCTTTTCGTGCAGTGCAATGACGATGAGTATATAGTACTTGAGGACATTGAGTTTGAAGCAAGTGGTATTGACCGTGTTGATTTTTGTGACATAAACGGTGACTCTCTTGATGAGATACTCATCGGCTACTCTCAGAAAACTTCTTCGCTCAATACTCTCAACATCTTCAGATACACCGATAAAATCACTAAGCTCAACTCATCACATACTTACTCTAACCTTGTGTCGGGAGATTTCAACTCAGATAAAAAAGATGATATTCTGCTCATATCACTATATTCGGGCGATACATCAGCAAAAGCTAAGCTGATGACCGCTAATAAAAACAGCTCTCTTTCTGAAATCGGTTCAGTAGAACTAGACTCAGATGTCACTCAACTGGCAGATGCTAAGTACAGCCAGATAGAATTCGGAGTTTACGGTGCTGCTATTGATGGCATCACCTCAAGCGGTGACTACACCACTCAGGTTATCGTTTTTGATTCTTCTGCACCCGCTTTACTTAATCCGCTGTTCAGTTACTCGGGATACAGCGCAACCAGACGTACGTCCCAGATTTGCTCTGAGGACTTTGATGAAGATGAACTTATTGATATTCCTGTGTGCTCGATTATGAGCTATGACGAAAAAGAAGATGCAAGCAAAGTTTCACGTCGTGTTGACTGGTCAAACCTTAATATCCAGAATTACTCTCTGACACCTACTGCATCAGCTATTTTCTGTCCTGAGGACGGTTACTTTTTCACTATGCCTAAAAAGTGGTTTGACTGTGTTACGGCACGATACGACGAAAGCAAACGTGAAACCACTATCTATTCTTTTGAATATGTAAATTCAGTCCCTAAAAAGACTGCTAAACTTATGACTATCAAAGCATTTCCAAGTGACGAATACGACCCTAGTACTAACGGATACACGGAAATTATTAACACCGGTGCTACGGTGTATGCTTACTCTTTAAGCACAACTGAAAACTATTTGTCTATTACGGGTGATGAAATTAATACACTTTTCAGACTCGTTAATCAATAAACTTACAAATGGAGGTTTTTTGTATGAAAAAGATTCTTGTTTGCGAAGACGAGGCTGCTATCCGCGATTTCGTGGTTATCAACCTTCGACGTGCAGGCTACGAAGTTGTAGAAGCCGACTGTGGAGAGATGGCTCTGCAAAAATACGAGGAGAACGGTGGCGATTTTGACGTTGCTATTCTCGACATTATGATGCCTGGTATCGACGGACTCCAGGTATGTA
>JAFVVB010000221.1 GCA_017502425.1 Ruminococcus sp.
CGTTTTCATCGCACACGCCATTTACAAAGAAAAGTTTGGTCAGTCCTGCTTTATTAGCAGCTTTAACAGCTTTTTCAGTACCAACGTTAACACCGTCTTTAGCTGATACAACGATCATAGCGGTTTCAGCAGCACGGTAACCCTCGCAGATACCGCCCTCAAAATCGAAAAGACCAGGAGTATCGATAAGGTTGATCTTAGTGTTTTTCCATTCAATCGGAGCAACTGCAGTTAATACAGATACCTTTCTCTTAATTTCTTCAGCATCGTAGTCAAGCATAGTATTGCCGTCAGAAATCTTACCGAGTCTATCAGAAGTCTTAGCAAGATACAGCATAGCTTCAGCAACTGAAGTCTTACCTGCACCTGAGTGACCAGCCATAGCGATATTTAAAATGTGTTTTGCGTCATATTGTTTCATAATGAAAACAACTCCTTTCTTCTGGGAACGAGGAATCGACGTTTTCAGTCATTTTCCACAATTCCGTCTGTGAACACCTTTTAATTATATTATAAATGGACAAATTATACAATAAAAATGATGTCGGCTGAAAAAAGTTCGCCCCATTGAATAATAATAGCGTGACCACTTTGTGCAAATTTTACAACACACTGTGCAAATCTCACAAAACACAAAGCCTTTTATATGTAAAAAAGACAGTGGTAAATCCCACTGTCTTTAGTGTACAAAAAGGTATTATGATGTATGGTCGCTGAAAAATTTTTCAGTTACTTTTCTGTATCTATCTTTATCATAGAAAAAGCTGATTCCGTGACCCGCATCTTTGAATGTATATCTTAAAACCAAAGAAGGATTAGCGTCCTTAATTTCTCTGCTCATTTCACACGGAACATATCTGTCGTCTTCGCCGTGAAGAATCAGCACGGGAATTCGCGCCTTTTTCACAGCGTCTTCGCACGTAGCCTCGTTAACATCAAATCCGCCTATAAATTTAGCTGCCATCCATATAAAAGGATACGCAATTTTAGGATTTATGCCCATATCTTTATCGCATACATTGAGCAATATGTCTTTAGGTGAGTTGTACGGACAATCAGCAATAACTCCTTTTACATTTTCAGGAAGCTTTAGTGCTGTGGACATAATAACCGTAGCCGCGCCCATAGAAACACCGTAGAGAATAATTGGTGTATCTTTAGAGAACCTGCTACTTGCAAATTCTACCCACGAAAGGACATCTCTTCTTTCTTTTATGCCCATAGTGATAGTGTGACCTTCGCTCTTACCTTGACCACGCTGGTCAATCAGTAGTAGATTATGTCCACGTTTTAGGCTTTCGTTAGCACCGACGCAAAAATCTCTGAGTGCTGTCGCTCTGTATCCGTGAAATCCGATATTCAGCGGTGCGTTATCCTTAACGTGATAATACCTACCGTGAAGTTTAAGTCCATCATATGAAGTAACATACACATCTTCGTACTCTCTTTTCACTATCTTATCAATGAGTGCTAACATTTCTTCTTTATGCGAACGATACTGCTCACCAGAAGGAATCGCATACGGGTCATTCTGACCTTTTTTGCGCGAATAAAATGCTACATAATAAACATAGAAAACCGCAAAAAACATACAAAACAAAAGTAATAATAAAACTAAAACTAACATTTTTCACCTTATTCTTTTTAACCCTTAACCAGATTATAGCTCTGTTCTACTCTATAAATTATTTCATCAGTACCGACGCTATTGTTGAGCACTATGGTACACCAGTGTTTTTTATTCATATGATACGCCGGAAAGTACGATACTCTATCAGTAATCAGCGCTATTTCGTTCGGGTTTAGTTTTACGTTTAACACTTCAACCATATCATCGCTGTCTATTCCTAGTTTACGCTTTGATATACGCATTATGACTGCGTACCACTTTTTACGTTCACCTTTTCTGAAAACCGCAGTATCAGAATCCATAAACAGATATTCAGCCTCGTCCATAAAAGTCGAAGCAATAAAATCAGCTACTTCTTTAGTCTGAGAATTAATAAACATACTCTACGCTCACTTCACCGTTTCAATAATATAGCCCGAAATTTTCCCTCATATTATACACCTGTAAGTCAAAAAATAAAAGAGCCTGTTGTGAGGCTCTTTTTCTTAGTATTTGCGTATTAATATCATATAGGTCACAAAGTATATAAAGACCATCAATCCAATTCCCGTAGCACATAGCGAGCACAGCTCATCTTCACCTGTAATTTTGAAAACAATCGCAGCAGCTGCACAACATAAAATGAAAACATATCCTGTCCATGCCCACGCCTGACTAGATAAGAATCGATTACGTTCATCGTTTACTTTTACATCAACCTTTGTTTTATACTCATCATTAGTGCGATATAGTATATGTCTGATAAGTTGTATTACTCCCACCGCTATTGCAGCACTTCCGAATCCGTACCAAAACTCATCTAATATCCCCATAACACCAAGCGCAAACAGTACTATACCTACTATTATCCAAATAATGCTGAGTAGCATTCTTCTTAAAGCTTTATTACAATTCATAATTTCCTCCTACTCTTCATCAAAGATAAAAACATCTTCAATGGCCAAATCAAATACTTTCGCTATTTTATAAGCGAGTGTAATAGACGGATTATATCTTCCGTTTTCAAGCGAGCTTATCGTCTGACGGGAAACTCCCAGCACATTGGAGAGCTCATCTTGTCTTATACCTTTTTCTTTTCTGAGTTCTTCAATTCTGTTTTTCATAATGACCTCAATTTATGTAAAGTTAACTTTACGTGTATAATAACACTTAAACCTCAAAATGTCAAGTATACTTTACATAAAATTTTAAAAAAAATTCCCGAAAGGCGACAAACCCTTCGGGAAATCTTCGATTTATGAATTACCGCCGAGGTTGATACTAATACCACCGTCGCTCGATGAATTAGTCTGTAAATAAGGTGACAACGCCTGCGCTGTATTAATAACCGGCATGGACTGAATATAGACCTTGCCTGGTCCTGTTACCACCGTATTGAAGAATCCTTCACCACCAAAAAGAACGTTCTTAACACCCTTTACAGATTGAATATCCATTGTACAAGTTTCACTCATAGCAGCGAGATATCCTGTATCAAGAACGATACTTTCTCCCGGTCTTAGCTCATACTCCTTGCAGTATCCGTCAATCTCAACGAAGGCAACACCATTTCCTGTGATTTTCTGCATAATGAAGCCCTCTCCACCGAAGATGCCTTTTCCCAGTTTCTTCTGGAAATATACAGAAAGCTCAAGACCCTTTTCCATAGCTAAGAATCCACCTTTCTGAACAATGATGCCATTACCCGCACTTAGCTCAAATGGAATGATAGAGCCAGGGAAACTGGATGCAAAAGCAATCATACCGTCACAGCCCTGTGCAGTGTACTCATTCATAAAGAGCGAATCACCAGAAAATAATCTTCCCATCATTTTCTTAAAGCCACCACCTGAATTTGTCTGCATCACCATATTGGGACTCATCCAACTCATAGAACCGCTTTCTGAACAAATAGTCTGGCCTGCCTGAGGATAACAAATAACAACCGGTAAGCTTCCACCTTCGATTGAATATCTTAGCATAACTTCCACTCCCTTATCTTTTTAA
>JAFVVB010000222.1 GCA_017502425.1 Ruminococcus sp.
GATTTGCCATAATTAACTCCTAAAAAAATCCCCGATGTATCTATATATACATCGGGGTTGTTTGATATAAATAATACGTAAATTAGTATCGCATCTTCTTTCATCCGGACTATACCGTCGGTTTCGGAATTTCACCGAATCAGCTCTCGCTCGTGGACTTTGACCACCGGTGGGGAGTTGCACCCCGCCCCGAAGATAAACTTATTATATATTTATTTTTATACTGTGTCAAATTATACGCAAGGTTTATCTAAATCAAGCTCCACCAGATCGTGATGAGGAACTCTTTTATCTTCAGGTGGTAACTTCATATAATCACCGAAAGCTATCGATAGATACTCGTCATATCCTTGCATAACAGGAAGCTGTAATCCCTCAAATTCAAGATATGTTTCTTTATCAAAAGCTTTCTGAGGGTACTTTTTCTTCATATAATATGGTCCTGCATATAATTCTGTGCTATATTCGTGGGTTTCAAAGTCATATTTTTTAAGTTGCTTTTCAGCAAACTTCCATATTTTAGTTCTGACTTTTCTACTTCTGAATATTCCCAGTAGTGCTTTAGAAACACCGCTTATGAGTTTTCCGTGTTTTTCAGGAACGAACTCGGAAATAAACAAAGAGTAGATGAGTGTCCACATGTACTGCATGTAGCGACCAAATTTTGAATCAGGACATCCGTCAATAGGGAAGATGTCTGTGACAATACCGTGAGGCACGTCAATATCTTTTTGGTTTTCTTTAACCATAGTCGCAGAAGTATCTACAAGAGTAGCGAAAATATTACCTGTGAAAATTTCGCCTTCATCGGTTTTGAGCATCAGAAAACGCTTTGAATCAACCTGTTCTTTCCACAGCTTAAGCATTCTTTCCCAGTCAGGTCTTGGCATGATGATGTCGATATCATCGTCCCATGGGATAAAACCCTTGTGTCTGATAGCGCCGATTACACATCCGCCCAGCAAGTACCATCGAAGTTCATTTTTTTCACAGAAATCTTTAAAAAACAGTAAAGACTCCATTTCTTTTAATTGAAGTTTTCTTAATGTTTCATTATCTATTTTAATGCTTTGTGCCATAATTACACCTAAAATCAGATTTCATCATTTTTGATAGTATTTTTAGCGATAGCTACCTTAACCGCTTCGATTCTTTTCTCGGAAGTGTCATCGAGGTTTTTTCTCCACTTAGGCATTTTTATAAGACCTACTAAAGTACCTATACCGTAGGAAATGTGAAGAATAGGGAAGATGAAAGGTAGCAGTAAGAATAAGTAGTTAGGCTTTTTTAGTACCAGACAACCAACGGTGTTAACCAGATTAAACATCGAGTACATAGCTGCGATGATGGCAAAAAGTGCTGGTTGTCCGAATAGCCACATCAGTAAACTGAATAACACAGCGACCACGAAAACGAAAGGAATGAAGTGGAAATAGTTAAGACACTTAAAGCAAACGCCACTGGTTAGTCCAATCCAGTATCCGTTACCGTATTTTTGCTTTACCATTTTTCTTAAAGTGTTTCGTGTGTGCTGAAAAGAAATAATCTCAGGACAACAGCAGAATTTATATCCTGCCATTCTCATTCTATAATGGAGCTCGTTATCTTCAGTTCTACCCAAGTCTTCGTTGAAACCGCCGACTTTTTCGAATACCTCACGCTTGTATGCAGCGTGGAATAAACTGTCCAAGTAGATTTTCTGTCCAGGAGCACGTCTGTAATCAGCAACCGATGAACCAAAAAGTGATTCTTCAGCAGCAAGTAGCGTGAATTTCCATTTAGTCATACCGTCTGTGGTGTTAGGTCTTCCACCACCAACGATATCTTCACCTTCATTAATATTGAAAACATTTTTTGCTACGAAATGTCTTGGGATTTTTGAGTGTGCATCTACACGGATGATAATATCACCGGTAGCATGAAGCAAAGCCTCGTTCCATGCCGTAGCCTGATTTTTATTAGTGCTGTCCACGAGCTTAACAGATTCAAAACCGTAATCGGTGTTTTTAAATTCCTCCATCATCGCTTTAGTGTTATCGGTAGAAGCGTTATCAACCAGAATAACCTCGATTTTATCGTGCGGATAGCTCTGTTCAGCAAAATCTCTGAAAAGACCGTTGAGTACTGATTCTTCATTGTATGCGATAGTACACAGCGAAACTCTCAGATCCTCTTTAGTACTAAAATAGTTCATTTATCTGTTCATTCCCCGAAAGTTCAATTAACCATTTTCCACATATACACATAGCTTGTGTGTAGTATGGAATAACATATAAAGCAGGCAGTACTGTGATGCACAGCAGAATCCAGCCTGTAAAAGAATTAGAAAGTTTTACGACGTTTTTTGAATTACTTTTCATTAACTTCTTAGAAGTTGAGAAATAATATGAGATAGGTTTGCTTTTATCTTTACACAACAGCAAAAACGCAAGAAAATACTTAATAGAAAATCTAAGCGTAAGAAGAACACCTATTATGAAAAACAGCACTAAACTTATATCGAGTGCGATGTTATCTTTAAGTTCTGTAAACCAAAGATTTTCTACTAAAAGCTGAATTATAAAAAACGAAAAACTAAGCACGGCAGGAATAACTATTCTAAGTATAAAACCTGAAATAAAAGCGAGACTTTTTAGATAAGTTTTAAAACCTTTGAAAAAATACAGAAGGTCTTTAATGTCGTATTCATGGGAATCTATGCACATCATTTTTACAAATCCCAGTAAAACAGGGGAGAGTAAAAAAGCACTGATTACCGATAGTGACCTGCATGCTATTTTAATAGCGAATTCTGTGCTTTTACTTGTATCTAAAAAGCCCAGTAAAATCGGTTCTATTATTGATACACAGTCAACCAGTAAAACAAAAACAAAAATTATACCTAACGAAAACAGTGGTTTTGTATATCCGTACATTTTGAGTTTTTGTCTTGATTGATAGCGTATTACTTTTTCAGCGGACATATTAATTACTCCTTATAGTGTGAGTCTATTCGTCTGTAAACATCCTGTACATAGCTTCTAAACATATCTGAGCATGTTTGAAGAATTTATCAACGCTGATACATTCGTTTGCGTTATGTATGTTGGATTCTTCACCTTCAAATACTGGACCGAAAGCAACTCCTTTTCCACCCAGCACTCTTGCGTATGTACCGCCACCGGTAGAATATAGGTCAGGCTTCTCGTCCATGATAGCTTCGTATGAGTCAGATAAAAGCTTGATAAGTTCGCTGTCTTCTTTTAAGTACAAAGGTAGTGAATGCTTTAAAACTTTTACATGTATATTTTCGTTAGACGCAGCCTTCTTGACGGTGTTGAGAATGTTCTCACCATTTATAGTAACAGGATATCTGATATCAACAGTGCATGTAGCGTAGCCCTCATCAATGTGAACAGTACCAACGCTGATTGAAAGCGGACCGGATTCTGCATCTCGTGTTTTGATACCCATCTTAACACCGGTGTTATCAAGACCGATGCATGACTCGATGAATGAGCAGATGCTACCAAGTGATGGGAGAGAGAAGTTTGAAGTGAGCAAGTCTATAAGAGCTACCGCAGCATTCATACCTTTCTCAGGTTCACATGCGTGTGCTGCCTTACCGCGACTGAGTACCATCATGCCGTCGATTGTATAGTAAAACTCAAAGTTACCTTCTTTAGCATCTGCAAGGCGCAGTAACTGGTGATCTTCAGTTTCAGAACAGTCGAGTAATGCGTATGCTGTGTCAGGAACAGCGTTAACAGCTTTTCCTGAGTGTAACTGTGTGAGTGTAGTACCGTCATGTGTGTCAGCATACAGTTCGAGCTGTAAGATACCCTTTTCGCATCTGCATATGCCGTAGCGGTTATCCGGAGTGAATGACATATCAGGAACAGGCTCGTTTTCAAAATACATATCAATATCATGCATGCCTGTTTCTTCACATGTTCCGAATATAGTTCTTAACGTATTTTTACCAATGATACCATTGTCTTTAAGTGCTCTTAAACAGTATAGACTGATTAACGCGGCACCCTTATCATCAGCGATGCCTCTACCATACATATAGCCATCTCCAACAGATAACTCGAAAGGCAGGGAATTCCAGTTATTTCCTTCTGGTACAACGTCAAGATGTGATAATACACCGCAGAGTTTTCCACCATTACCAAGCTCAACGTGACCTGCTAATCCATCGTATGATTTAGTAGTAAGACCAAAACTCTCAGCTTTCTTCATCATCCAGTCAAGCGCCTGTGTACAGTCGTCCTGATAACCTGAAATTGATTTTATAGCGATAAGTTCAGTAAGATCCGCAATAATATCTTCTTTATATTCTAATATTTTTTCGCCAAAACTCATATTAACCTCCTCTGGTGTTACAGCCTAAAAGGTGTGAATTAATTTCTTTTTATGTGATATGTCCTTCTGAATTTCTTTTTTGCTTTGAAACCCCTAGTAATAATCATGTATACGAAGAACATAGAAAATCCAATGATTGATATTAGTGTACCAACTTTCAGCCCCGGTGTTTCGTACACAAATTCAATTTCTGATTTTGTGTAACCATCAATTTTAACAGCCATGAAACCGATGTTGACTTTTTCTATATCAACTTCTTTACCGTTGACATAAGCGGTGAATCCTTCATCATAAGGCACGCTGAAAAACAGTAAGTTCTCATCGCCTTTGTTGTTAATAGAAGCCTTAAATCCGTTTTTGGTGTATGTGAAAGTGTCACATGCACTTTGTGAACGCTTTTTGCAGTCTCTTCGGAATTCTTCTATGCTATATTCAAAACTATCAGTGATACTGGTGAAGTTCTTGTAGATAGGGTACGTACGGTTCTGAAGATTATCCTCGTTGAACTGTTCGTTTAACTCCATATACATTCCATCAGTATATCCTGTGATATCTTTATACTTTTTCATCTGGTCCTGACTGAGAACCAATGCTTTCATCAAAGCCAGATGATTAGCGTTAGTAGCTAAGTTGTGATACTCTTCTTCACACATGAAAGTATCGTACATAAAGCCCATCGGAATATAGTTTTCGTTTTCGTATATTCTGAAACCATTTTCTGTTTTGAGATATCTGAATCCCGGCATTAGCTTAGAGCCTTGCGGTGATTCAAAATCATCATTGTCATCTTCCTGATCGAAAAGATATTTTACAGAAAGCAGGCTTCTTACTCCGTAGAAATATGTTTCAGGTCTTGATGCAACATCTCGTACAGAACCTAGGGAGTTATAAAAATCCA
>JAFVVB010000223.1 GCA_017502425.1 Ruminococcus sp.
AAGAAGGTTTGCTTACTCCTAAAGCGGTTATTGCGGTTGATTTATTCGGATTACCTGCTGATTATGAAAATATACGTAAGATTTGCGAAAAGTATAATCTTTATCTAATGGAAGATGGAGCCCAAGGATTCGGTGGTTCGATAAATGGAAAAATGGCATGTAGTTTTGGTGACATATCAACTACAAGCTTTTTCCCGGCTAAACCTTTGGGATGCTATGGTGATGGTGGTGCTGTTTTTACAGATAACGATGAATGGGCATCGCTTTTAAGAAGCTACGCTGTGCATGGAAAAAATGGTTCTGATAAATATGATAACTGCAGAATCGGAATGAATAGTCGACTTGATACACTCCAAGCAGCTGTTTTGCTTCCGAAGTTCAAAGCTTTTAAGGAGTACGAAATAGACAACGTAAATATAGTTGCAGCTAAATACGGTGAAAAATTGAGAAATAGTGGTTTGGTTTTGCCGCTAGTTCCTGATGGTTACGTTAGTTCATGGGCCCAGTATACAGTGCAACTTTCAGAAAACATTGATAGAGATAAACTTATCTCTCACATGAGAGATAATGGCATTCCTTCAATGGTGTATTATGCCAGACCTATGCATACACAGGGAGCGTTTGTTGGTACGCGTAGTGCACTGGTTGACAACGAAGTAACACAAAAGTTATGTAAGACAGTGTTGAGTTTACCTATGCATCCGTACCTTGAATCTGAAGATATAAATAAAGTTTGTGATTGTGTTTTGGAGTTTTTGAGTGATGAATAAACAGATATGTTTTATACTGGATTGGTATCCTACAAAAACTAATAATGGGTGTGTTTTTGCTAAACATCTGATATGCGCAATAGCCGATAAGGGTTTTGATTGCGTAGTTATTGCTCCGAGAATTAAAAACGCTAATACTGAGAAAGTTGTATATAAACGTGTAGAAAAAACAGTAAATGGAAATGAGATCTGTATTTTCACACCTACATATTTGCATCTTACTTCCAGAAAGCAGACTATAAAAATGTCTATGAATAACCACTATAAAGCGGTTATGAAGACTATTAAGAAGAATAATCTTAAACCAGATGTGGTTTATGGACATTTTATCTACCAATGTGGACTGACCGCTGCCAGAGTTGGAAAAAAACTTGGTATCCCTTCTTACTGTGCTTGCGGAGAGAATTCCACCAGATTTGAACCTGGTAATCAACCGTATACAACAGGTTTTAATTTTGCGGGATGGAAAAGTATTCTCGAAACACTCACCGGAATCGTGAGTGTTTCCAGCAATAATAAGAATCTTGTTCTGGAGAACAATTACGTACCTGAAACCATGAAAATAGGCATTTTTCCTAATGGCGTGGATGAAAATAAATTCGTCATAATGGATAAGAAGAAAGCAAGGAAGACGCTAGGTTTTCCTGATAACGCTTTCATTATTGCATTTACGGGTGCGTTCAGTGAAAGAAAAGGTGTCGGGGAGTTGAACGCTGCCCTCAAAAACTGCGATGACGTATATTCTGTATTTTTAGGCAATGGCCCATTAGAGCCTGATTGCAAGAATATTCTTTTCAAAGGAAGCGTGTCAAATGATATGGTCCCTACATATTTAAATGCAGCTGATGTTTTTGTTTTACCGACTAAGGGTGAAGGCTGCTGCAATGCCATTGTCGAAGCCCTTGCGTGTGGCTTGCCTGTTATTTCTTCAGATTTACCGTTTAATGACGATGTTCTGAATGAAACGAATTCTATCAGAGTTGACGTTAATAGTATAGAAGAAATTGAACGCGCAATAAAATTACTTAAAACTGATAGTAGTTTGAATGAAAAGTTGCGTAGCGGAGCAATAGCTTCCGCCACTAAGCTCAGTATAAAAACACGTGCTGAGAATATTTTGCGTTTTATGGAGTTGAACTGATGAGAATAAGAGCCATAGATATTTCTAAGCTTGCTATATATGGTATCTTTCTTAATTACTACTGTTATTTTATTATTCGCGGTAGTTTTATTCCAATGGGTACTTATATATTCTCCGGTATAGCCATCGTTGGAGTTATGGTAACAGCAGCAAACGAACCGATTAAATTTGATATCGATATAAAGTGTTGGATTTGGTATGGGATTTTTTCACTTGCAACTATATTTATTGTAGCCAGTCCCACTCATGTTATAGATGGACTTATAAAGTACTTTCAAAGATTAATAATTATTATTTTGATAACTTATATTTGTGAACATGAAGAATCCATAGTTTTTGCAATAAGAACGTTAGCAGTTACCGCGATAGGATGTGCTGTGGCTTCGTTAATGACTATGAATGATTATTCTCAGAAGCTTTCTATGGAGTCAGGAGCAACTGTAAGTACCAATGATATAGGTTCAATTATGGCGTTTGGTTGTTTTGCTATTCTGTTTGCTTTTGGTGTAGGTAATAAAAGTAATATTTATAAAACTTTACTGAAAATAGCATATATAGTTGCTGCGATGAGTGTGATTTCGGTTGCAGGTTCACGAAAGAGTATTCTATCAATAATTATACTTTTTGCTTTGATTTTTGTTTTTTGTGGACGTGACTTTTTTGAGAGAATGACTAGTGTACAGTTTGTGAGCATTATTATTGTAGGAATATTAGCAGCTTTTGTTGTTTATACATATTTATTGCCATATTTTGAAGACACTAACCTTTATGTTAGAATGTTTGGTCGAGGAGCTGAGAGAACAGCCCAGTCTGATGAAAGTAGACTTGAGTTGTATAAAATGGCATTAACAGAATTTATTCGTCATCCGTTGTTCGGATTGGGATATAACAACTATTCTTATCTTCACGGCAGTTATACCCACTCAACCTATGTTGAACCGCTTGCTTGCTCAGGTGTTTTTGGTTTATTATATCTGGCTCCTTATGTTCATATTCTGATACAACAGATTAAATTCTCGTTTTCTAAAGATGGGCGATATATTACTGAAAACAGAGTTTTCCAAAAAGAAATGCTTGCTTTTTATATAGCGTTTTTATTTGTTGCAATTGGTATACCATATATTTATAAGGATATTCCGTGTATTGTTTTAGCTATGTTTGTTGCATGGCAGAATATATCATCAAAAGGGAAAACAGATAGTAGATTGACCTACAATAATAAGAATTAATCGTTGTTTATGATAGTAATGAGATGTTTTTATTAATAGTTTAATTGAAGAGTTTAGATAGTTGTAGAGGTAAGTTTTGTTCAGTCCAATGAAAACGCTGTACACCTATTTTCCGCTGACTTTTTTTCTGAGAATAGCGTTTTTGCTTCTTATAGATATCGTCGCAGCGGTTATAGTGTACAAGCTTTGGAAAAAGAATAGAATAACTAAGAATAAGGCGCTGGCTATTCAATTGCTGGTGATGTATGTTACGGTGGTACTGTTTTTGACAGTACTATGCAGACGTACGCTTGAGTATCATCGGTTCGGTGTTGATGTGGTGTCGTATTATTCATCACTTTTTTGCGGCACTGGAGAAGTAGATGTTACTGAATTAGTGCTTAACATCGGGTTGTTTATACCTGTCGGCTTTCTATCGTGTTATGTTTTCAGCAAATATAAAATAATCTGTGCTGTATTGTTTTCAGCTTTTTTATCATCAATGATAGAGCTATCTCAGTACGTGCTTCGTAACGGTTATGTTTCATTTACTGATGTGATTCATAATACGGTAGGTTCACTTTTAGGTGCTGTGCTAATGGCACTACTTATTCTTATACACAAAATAATTACGAAAAAATCTGAAAAGGACGGATAACCCAATGAACAGGCAAGAGCAAATTTTAATACAATCAGTTCTTGCAACTGTTAGTGGTAGGGACGTTCCAAAATGCGATAACACTGAAGGTCTTGTTAACTTAGCCAAATACCATATGGTGCAGAACATCATAGCAGGTGTGCTAGAAAAAATGCCGGACGTACCGCAAAACCTTATGAACTCAGTTAATGAAGAGCAGACGCTGTTACTGATTAAAGATGCTAATCAGGAAGCTGATACAACTGCTCTTATGAAGCTTTTTGAAGAAAACGAAATCCCTGTTGTTTTTCTCAAAGGCTGGTACTTAAAGCAGTTTTATCCGCGAACCGACCTCAGAGCTATGGCGGATACGGACATTTTTATCAGACTAAGTGATGAAAAGAAAATCAACGAACTGATGAAAAGTCACGGTTATTCTGTTGTTACCTACGGCGGTAAGAAAGATAACGTCTATAAAAAAGAGCCGTTTATAATCCTTGAACTTCATAAGAATTTATTTATGTTCGAAGATGATTGGAACGATTATTTTAATCGTAAAGATTCCGATATGTATATATGGAATCGTGTTCACAATGTGAATAACCATAAGTATATTTACAGAATGGACGACGAGCTCTTTTTTACGTATATGATTGCACATATAGCTAAACATCTCATCGATGATGGTGGTATCGGAATGAAATCGATACTTGATGTGTGGCTGTTTCTAAGGAAAAAGAATGACTTGAATTTTGAGATTATTAATCGTGATCTTGAAAGTTTAGGTCTGAAGAAATTCAGCGATAGTGTTATTTCTCTGACTAAATACTGGTTTGATGAGAAAGACGATGTCGATAGTAAGACAAAACTTCTTGGTGACCATATCTTAAGTTGTGGCGTTTATGGTAATGACGCAGTAATGGTTGCTACGAAAGACGGAATTCTCAGTGATAGCAGTAGCAGGTTTAAGTATCTTTTTAGAAGAGCTTTTCCTGCTGTGAAAGCTATGGAAGTTCGTTATCCTCAGCTAAAAAGGAAGAAATGGCTGTTGCCGTTTTTATATATCAAGCGCTTATGGTTCAGCTTAGTTCATCGTAGCGGTGAAGTAAAAGGCGAAATTAGAAGTGCTAAGAATTTAAACTACGAAAGAGCAAAGAAGATCCAGACTTTATATAAAGATATTGGTCTTAGATAGGAAAGTTGTATGCAGAATTTAGAACTAAAAAATAAAACGATTCTGGTTACTGGTGCAGCGGGATTCATCGGTGCAAATCTGGTAACTAAGTTAATCGGCAGACACGAGCAGATGACTATTATCGGTCTTGATAATATGAATGACTACTACGACGTGTCTATTAAGGAGTTCAGACTAGGCGAGATTGATAAGCTGGTGGCTGAAAATGATTTTATTACGTGGGAATTTATAAAAGGAGATCTTGCTGATAATGCACTTATCAAAGAGATCTTTGATAAATTTAAGCCTCAGATAGTAGTAAATCTGGCGGCTCAGGCAGGAGTAAGATATTCTATCACTAACCCTGATGCATACATTCAGTCAAATCTTATCGGATTTTATAATATTTTAGAAGCATGCCGTCATTCTTATGACAACTACGAAGGTGGAGTTGAACACCTTGTTTATGCATCGAGCTCATCGGTATATGGTGCTAATAAAAAGGTTCCGTACTCAACTGATGATAAGGTTGATAATCCTATTTCTCTTTACGCGGCTACTAAAAAGAGCAACGAGCTTTTAGCTCATTCGTATTCAAAACTCTATAATATTCCGTCAACAGGACTTAGATTTTTCACGGTTTACGGTCCTGCCGGACGTCCTGATATGGCGTACTTTGGATTTACTAATAAACTTATTAAAGGCGAGACTATCGAGATATTCAACTTCGGTAACTGTAAACGTGATTTCACTTACGTTGATGATATCGTTGAAGGTGTTATGAGAGTTATGCAGGGAGCACCAGAGAGAAAAGACGGTGAGGATGGCTTACCGCTTCCTCCATATGCTGTGTATAATATCGGTAACAGTTCTCCGGAGAATCTTCTCGATTTTGTGGATATATTACAGCAGGAGTTAATCGCAGCTGAGGTTTTACCTGCTGATTATGATTTTGATGCACATAAAAAACTTGTACCTATGCAGCAAGGTGACGTTCCGATTACATATGCTGACACATCAGCTCTTGAACGTGACTTTTCGTTTAAGCCATCTACTTCACTCAGAGACGGTTTGAGAAAATTTGCGCAGTGGTATAAAGAATTCTATAAGGTTTAAGGTGACAGATATGAGTGAGAAATTAAGAATTGCAGTAGCCGGTACCGGTTACGTAGGTCTTTCAATCGCAGTGCTTTTAGCACAGAACAATACCGTTAAAGCGGTTGATATCATTCCTGAGAAGGTAGAGCTTATCAATAATAAGAAATCTCCTATTCAGGACGATTATATTGAAAAGTATCTTGCTGAGAAAGAACTCGATTTAGAGGCTACTTTAGATGCTGAGTATGCGTACAAAGATGCTGACTTCGTTGTTATCGCTGCTCCTACTAACTATGATAGTAAGAAAAACTATTTTGACACATCTGCTGTTGAAAAGGTTATTGAACTTGTAATGAAGTATAATCCTGATGCTATCATGGTAATCAAGAGTACTATTCCTGTCGGATATACTCAGTCTGTCAGAGAAAAAATGGGCTCAAAGAATATCATATTCAGCCCTGAGTTTTTACGTGAGGCAAAAGCTCTTTATGATAACCTTTATCCATCACGTATTATCGTAGGTACTGATGAAAACGATGAAAAACTCGTGAATGCAGCTGAGGTATTTGCTAAGCTCTTACAGCAGGGCGCTATTAAAGAAGATATCGATACTCTCTTTATGGGCTTTACTGAGGCAGAGGCAGTTAAACTTTTTGCTAACACTTATTTAGCACTGAGAGTTTCATACTTCAATGAGCTTGATACATATGCTGAGATGAAAGGTCTTGATACACAGCAGATTATCGACGGTGTGTGTCTTGACCCACGTATCGGCTCACATTATAACAACCCATCATTCGGTTACGGTGGTTACTGCTTACCAAAAGACACTAAGCAGTTATTAGCTAATTACAGCGATGTACCACAGAATATGATTTCTGCTATCGTTCAGTCTAACCGTACCAGAAAAGACTTTATTGCTGACAGAGTATTAGACAGAGCAGGATATTATACCGAAAATAGTGATTACAATGCGCAAGATGAAAAATCTGTTACTATCGGTGTATACAGACTTACTATGAAGAGTAACTCCGATAATTTCAGACAGAGCTCTATCCAGGGTGTTATGAAGCGTGTTAAAGCAAAAGGTGCTACCGTTATCGTATATGAACCAACACTCGAAAACGGTACAACATTCTTTGGTTCAAAAGTTGTGAACGATTTAGATGCATTCAAGAGTATGTCCGACGCTATTATTGCTAACCGCTACGACAGCTGTCTTGACGACGTACAGGATAAAGTATACACAAGAGATATTTTCAAGAGAGACTAAATCTTTATTTACAATTATTGTAATATGATGTAGAATGAGTGTATGAATCCTAGGGGGAGATACTATGAAAAAATTAATGTCATTAGTGATGATACTTGTGCTTGTGCTTTCTATCAGCGCGTGTGGTTTTGGCGAACTCAAGAGACTTGAGCTTAGCAACACTGATATGTCATTGACTGTGGGCGATTCTAAAACCATCAACGTATACGCAGATCCTGAAAACGCTGAGGTTAAGAAGCTGACATGGTCAACTTCCAACAGCGATATCGCTTCAGTTGAGAACGGTACTGTGAAAGCCTTGGGCGAGGGTAACGCTGTAATCACTGTTGAAGCGGAAAACGGTGTTTCTGTTTCATGTAATGTGGAAGTTAAAGCTAAAGATATCACAGGCATTACTTTGAATAAAGCTTCAACCAGCGTTAAAAAAGGTTCCACCATTCAGCTCGAAGCTAAAGTCACTCCTGTTGATGCACCGACCGGAAACCTCAAATGGACATCTTCTGATGACAGCATAGCTACTGTAAACAGCAGTGGTTATGTCACAGGTGTTAAAGCAGGTGTAGTTAACATCGTGTGTGCTGCTACTAATGGTGTTGAGGGTTCATGTACTGTTACGGTTGAGGAAACAGCTAAGAAGAAATCAGCTTCATCTAAGTCCACTACCGTCGTTAACAACTACTACGGTTACGGACATTATCATCCTGACTATGTGTACTCAGAGTATGACTTTGTGTTCCCTGACTCTTCTACACGTCAGCTATCTGAAACTGAAATTGCACTCACCTTGAATGCTATGAGTGGATATTCTCCATCTGGTAGTTACGCTCAGGACGCTATCAACGAGATTTACGCACGTAACGGCTATGTGTTCAACACACCTGAAATCAGAGCGTACTACGAGTCACAGCCATGGTACTATCCTGACAGTTCATTCACAACCGGTGATTTCTCTTCTGTCGAAAAGTACAACATCGGCTTGCTTGAAAACTTTTAATTATAACTAAAGCAGGAGTTTCGCTCCTGCTTTTTGTTTTATGAAACTATATTGAGTTTTTTGCTCTATGTGTTATACTTAGTGCAGATATAGTGTTTTAAAGGGGTGGAATAATGAAAAGTCTTAGAATTCTGAAAGATATTTTAGTCAGAACAAAAACCAATCGTATTCTGACGGTTTATCTGATTTTTGTGCTTTTGAGTGCTTTGCTGATTGTAATATTTGATCCAAAAATTGATAGATATATTGACGCACTTTGGTATTGCTACGCGGTTATTTCTACTGCAGGTTTCGGTGACGTTGTGGTAACGGGTGCTTTTTCTAAGATTATTTCGGTTTTAGTTACCGCTTACTCCACTATTGTGATAGCCATAGTAACCGGTGTTGTGGTTAATTTTTACACCGAGCTCGTTGAACGCCAGAAAAAAGAAACCTTATCAGCTTTTATGGATAAACTGGAAACACTCGATACACTCAGTAAAGAAGAACTCAGAGAAATCAGCAAAAAGGTCAAGAAATTCAGAAAGTAAATATAAAAAGTAAACGCTCACCCTTTATTGGTGAGCGTTTTTGCGTATTATAAAAGTTTTTGAATATCAGGAAAAGGTGCTAAAGAACGCTTTAGAATACCGTGCATGTGGGCGATAGCAACACCGTAGTTGACTATCGGTACAGACTGTATACTTGAGCTTTGCATTCTTCTTTTCATTTCCTTTTCGTTTAGCATACATCCGCCACAGTGAACGATAAGCTTGAATTTTGATAAATCCTCAGGGAAAGATCCACCCGATGTGAATGTGTACTGAGGCTTAGCACCTGAGAAATTCTCTATCCAGTTAGGCATTTTTACTGTGCCTATGTCATTGCATTGACGATGATGGGTACAACCCTCGGCTATCAGTACTTCATCGTTGTCTTTTAGTTTAGACAGCACAGATGCTCCGTTGATAAGAGTCTTTAAGTCACCTTTATATCGTGCCATAAGTATAGAAAAAGAAGTCAGAGTTATATCGTCGCTAACGATTTTTGATACTGCACCGAAAGCCTGAGAGTCGGTGATGACGAGTTTCGGCTTTTTTGAAAGTGAATCCAAAGTGGTTTTAAGTTCATCTACCTGTGTGCAGATACACATAGCGTGGTGGTCGAGAATATCACGCATCACCATCTGCTGAGGTAAAATCAACCTGCCTTTAGGAGCAGCTTTATCAATCGGAATAACAAGCACTACGATGTCTTTTTCTTCTATTAAATCGGAAACTATCGGTTTACTTTCTTTAGCGGATTTTGACAGCTTTGCTATCAGCTCTTTGAGTGCGTCGATGTTTTCTTCGTTTATAGCGCTGACATATATCTCGTTATCGAAAAGCGTAGCTTTTTCTGTTAATAAATCCATTTTATTATATACGACAATAAACGGAAGCTTTCGCTCTTTGAATGTTTCAATGAGATTATAGTCTAGCTCGCTTTTGCCTTTTTTAGCATCAACTACCAGCACAGCGATGTCGGTGTACGCTAAAACATCTTTAGCTTTTTTTACTCGCATTTGTCCCAAAGTTCCCTCGTCATCGAGTCCCGGAGTGTCAATGATAACAACAGGACCGAGCGGGAGCAGCTCCATCGCTTTTTTGACGGGGTCGGTGGTGGTGCCGAGTACATCAGAAACGAGTGAAAGGTTCTGGTTAGTAACAGCGTTTACGACGCTGGATTTTCCGGCGTTTCTCAGACCGAAAAAACCGATATGAAGTCGTTCGCTAGACGGTGTGTTCTGAAGGCTCATATTATCCTCCTGACTGTTTAGAATCTGAAATCTCTTCTGTTAGAGTTCATGATATCGTCGATATTTTGCTCGGCAATTTCTCTGACTCTGTCTTTAGGAATACGAAGCAATTCTTTCTTTACTAAATCGTAGCCGATTTTTTTGGTTTTTTCGCTTGCGTAATCTTCTAAGTATTCAGAAAGAGTCATCAACGCATTAGGGTGACAGCAGTTTAATATCTGACCGCTTTTACATAAACTCATAAATCGGTCGCCTGTTCTTCCTTCTCTGTAACATGCTGTACAGAAAGATGGAATATGACCGTTTTCCATCAGCCAGCACACTACTTCATCGAGAGTTCTCTGGTCGGATACATCGAACTGCTCGGTGTCTCTTGGTCTTTCTTCTTCAGTATAACCGCCGACGGAAGTACGTGAGCCACCGCTTACCTGAGATATACCAAGACGTAGGAGCTTTGAACGAACTTCCTGAGTTTCTCTGGTTGAGATAATCATTCCTGTGTATGGAACTGCGAGTCGGATACAAGCAGTGATTTTAGCAAAAGTTTCGTCTGAGATAGAGTTATCAAAAGCACTAGGGTCGATATCGTCAGCACGTTTGATTCTAGGAACAGAAATAGTGTGTGGACCTACTCCGTGCACGGCCTCTAAATGTTCAGCGTGCATAATAAGTCCCGCAAACTCGTATTTATAAAGCTCAAGACCGAAAAGTACACCAAGACCAACGTCATCGATTCCGCCTTCCATTGCTCTGTCCATAGCTTCAGTGTGGTAATCGTAGTCGTGTTTAGGACCTGTCGGATGAAGCTTTAAGTAGCTTTCTTTGTGGTATGTTTCCTGGAAGAGAATGTATGTGCCGATACCAGCTTCTTTGAGCTTTCTGTAATTCTCAACGGTGGTAGCCGCTATGTTTACGTTAACTCGTCTGATGTCACCGTTTTTATGGTGAACGCTATATATAGTTTTGATACATTCTAAGATATATTCGATAGGATTGTTGACAGGGTCTTCGCCTGATTCAATCGCTAAACGCTTATGTCCCATATCCTGAAGTGCAATAACTTCGGCTTTAACTTCTTCCTGAGTGAGTTTTTTACGTGGGATGCACTTGTTCTTTAAGTGATACGGACAGTATACGCATCCGTTTACACAGTAGTTAGACAGATAAAGCGGTGCAAAAATAACGATACGGTTACCGTAGAAAGCAAGTTTGATTTCTTCTGCGATTTTATAGATTTCTTCGACTTTCTCAGGAATATCACACGCAAGAAGTACGGATGCTTCTCTATGAGTGAGTCCCGAGCATGTGTAACCGGTGCTTGTTTTCTTAGGTCTTGCTTTTTCTAAAATCTGATCAATAAGCTCTACGTTTGATTTGTTTTGCTCAGCATATTCAAGCGTATCTCTTATCTCCTGATCGTTGATAAATTCTTCAGCTTTTAATGATTTAGGATTGTAAATAGCCATAGTTTTCACTCCTTGTTTGCTATATCGCCACGATCCGTTACTACTTCGTAGCCGATCGATGTCATTGATTTTTTCAGTTTACTAAGACTCTGGGCAGATTCTTCGCCTGTGCTGATTTTACCGTCATACAGCGAATATTTCTTTCTGACTGAAAGAGGGGATAGGTTAGGCATAACCACGTTGGCACCCGATAGTATTCCCTTTTCTCTGCCGTCACTTTTTACAGTACCTAGTGCTGTGGTCGCAGGCAGCAAAATATTAGGTTTTATTAGTCTTACTATTGATAAAAGGTAGCAGCACAGCTGCGCATCTCCTGCCTTTTCGTTTTTGAAAACAGTATCTTTATGAGGGATGAATGGTCCGATACCACACATATGAGGAGAGAAGTCTTCTATAAACTTTAAATCCTTTGCGATATTTTCGGTTGTCTGGTACGGTGAACCAACCATAAAACCGCATCCTACCTGAAAGCCGATTTTTTTGAGATTATGAAGACACTCGATACGATTTGAAAGCGTGAGGTTTTCGGGATGAAGTTTTGAATAGTGAGTGCTGTCTGCTGTTTCGTGTCTGAGCAGGTATCTGTCAGCACCACTATCATAAAGCTTTTGATAGCTTTCATATGACCTTTCACCCAAAGACAATGTAACCGCACAGTCAGGATGATTGCTTTTTATGGAAGATACAAGGTCACACAGTACTTCATCACTAAGTGCACCGTCTTCTCCACCCTGAAGTACAGAGGTGCGAAATCCGAGTTCGTATCCTTCTTTACAACAGCTTAAAATATCTTCTTTTGAAAGTCGGTAGCGGTTACAGTTATTATTACTTTTTCGTATACCGCAGTAGTAGCAGTCATTTTTGCACACGTTACTGACTTCTATAAGACCACGCACAAAAACCTTGTTACCATAGTATTTTTTACGCATTAGTACAGCATAGTTTTTAAGAAGCTCAGTTGATTTTTCATCACGGTTATCGATGAGAAATTTATATTCGTCTAGTGAGAGAGAAGAGGTTTTATACAACTTCTCAACAAGTTCGTATAGTTTATTCATCGCTTGATACATTTGAATAGGCGGTCTTGACGGTGACACCGTCTAAATTACCTATCCTTCCTGATAATGCAGAAATTAAATCCTGCGGTGCATCGATAACGACGCTGATAACGGAAACATTTTTCTCACGATATGGAATTCCCATTCTACCGATGATATAGTCTGAGGCTTCGTGCAAAACAGAATTGAGCTTTTCAACTGTGTCGTTGTTTTCAACGATGATGCTCATCACAGCAACTCTTTTACTCATAATAAACCTCCAAATAAAAAACGCCGTATCAAAAGATACGGCGAAAAAGGTATAATTATCCTACTTACAGGGTACTAAAAACATAGCCGCATCTTTCACTCAGAGTTATCTTTATGTCAGACACTGTTTTTCTGTATTTTTATTATACTATTATTTTATGCATAAATCAATAGTATATATCTGTAAAGTCTGACAAAAATCGTTATCTTTCTGCTTAATCAAAGTGGCGAAAAATCGCTTTAGTATGCATAAAAACCGCATATTTTATATTAATATGCGCTGTGTATTTGTTAAAATGACCATATTAGGGTGATGTATAGTCAAAAAGAAGGCTATTTTGAATAAATATGATTAATTCTATTGACAATTATGCATAAATTCACTATAATATATGCATACTCAAGAAATTAATGCATAAATATTCATTGGAGGCGTATTCTTATGAAAAAAGAAAACATCAAAAAGGTTGTACTCGCTTACTCAGGCGGATTAGATACATCTATCATTATTCCATGGCTTAAGGAAAACTACAACAACTGTGAGGTTATCGCAGTATCAGGTAACGTTGGTCAGGCTGACGAGCTCGAGGGCTTAGAGGAGAAGGCTATCGCTACCGGCGCATCAAAATGTTACATCTTAGACCACACTGACGAGTACGTCGACGATTTCATCATTCCTACTATGAAAGCGGGTGCTGTGTACGAGGATTACCTCTTAGGTACTTCACACGCTAGACCATGTATCGCTAAAGGTTTAGTTGAAATTGCTAAAAAAGAAGGCGCTGATGCTATCGTTCACGGCTGTACAGGTAAAGGTAACGATCAGGTTCGTTTTGAGCTTGCTATCAGACACTTCGCTCCTAATATGCCTATCATCGCTCCATGGCGTGAGTGGGATATTAAGAGCCGTGAAGAAGAGATTGAATATGCAGAAGCACATAATATTCCATTAAAAATCAATAGAGAAACTAACTACTCAAAGGACAAAAACCTGTGGCATTTATCCCACGAAGGTTTAGACCTTGAAGATACAGGTAACGAGCCACAGTACGAAAAGGAAGGCTTCCTTGAAATGGGTGTATCTCCTTTACAGGCTCCTGATAAGCCAACCTACGTTGAGCTCGATTTTGAGCAGGGCATTCCTGTTGCTATCGACGGCGAGAAAATGAGTGCTAAGAACATCATCTTAAAACTCAACGAACTCGGCGGTGCTAATGGTATCGGTATCATCGACATCGTAGAAAACCGTTTAGTAGGTATGAAGTGCCGTGGTGTGTATGAGACACCGGGCGGTACTATCCTTTATAAAGCTCATAAGGTTCTCGAATCTATCTGTCTTGATAAGATGACTATGCACGAGAAAGAAAGACTTTCTATTACTTTCGCTGAACTTTTATACAATGGTCAGTGGTTCACACCGTTAAGAGAGGCTTTATCAGCTTTCGTTGATAAAACTCAGGAGAAGGTAACTGGTAAAGTAAGATTAAAGCTCTATAAGGGTAACATCATCAACGCTGGTGTATGGAGTCCATACTCACTGTATAGTGAAGAAATCGCTACATTTGACGAGTCTGATTATGACCAGACTGATTCTCAGGGCTTTATCAACCTCTTCGGTCTTCCTATCAAGGTTCAGGCACAGGTTGACGGCAAATAATTTTTAAACGTCTGTCCTGCACAGGAAAAGCTGTGCAGGACATTTCAATATTACAGAAAAATGTTGATATAATCTGACTTTTGTAGTAAAATATATTGGTTAAGGATTTTTTAGTAAGAAGGTAGTTATTATGGCTAAAATGTGGGCAGGAAGAACAAGCGGAGAAACATCTAAAATCGCAGACGATTTTAATTCATCTATCCGTTTTGACTGTAAAATGTATGAGCAGGATATAAAAGGCTCGATAGCACACGCTATGATGCTCTCAAAGCAGAACATCATTTCTAAAAGTGACGCCGAAACTCTAATCGAAGCGTTGGGCGGAATT
>JAFVVB010000224.1 GCA_017502425.1 Ruminococcus sp.
ATCACATGATACTGCTCTTTGCAGAAACGACCTTATTTATCAGGGTTCAGCATTCCAGCTCTTACCTGGTGCTATCCAGATTTTCTACGGTGATGAGACAGCTCGTCCTTTAATCAACTCAAACATTGCAAATGTTAAGGACCACCTCTTACGTTCAGATATGAACTGGAACAACATGAACAAAAATGTCCTTGAGCATTGGCAGAAAGTCGGTACTTTCAGAAAGAACCACATCGCAGTTGGTGCAGGTTCTCATAAATCAATTACTGCTACTAACGGTACTGCATTCGTTAGAGATTACAACAAAAACGGCGTTTCTGATACAGTATTTGCTGTTATCGGTGCAAGCGCTAACACAAACGTTACACTGACAGTAGGCTCCTATGTTCCTGACGGCACACTTCTCAAGAACGCTTACAATGATGCAACAGCTACTGTTTCAGGTGGTAAGGTTACATTCAACTCAGGTGCTAACGGCACTATCCTCGTTGAGATTGCAGGTGCTTCTACTGCTCCTGACGTTTCTGTTTCACACACTGGCGGAAACTTTGCTGATAAGCTCTCTATCACAGCTACTCTCAACGAATATGCAACAAGCGGTACATACCAGATTGGTTCTGCTGCTCCTGTAAAATTTACAGGTTCTAAAACATTTACTATCGGTGCTGACATGGAATTTGACGAGTCCGTTACTATCAAATTCACAGCTACTGACGGCAAAGACACTAAAGAACGTTCTTACACATACACTAAGATTGATCCTAACGCTACTCCATTCAAGTTCCCAACCGAGCGTACTACTTACCTCGTTGATACTGCTAAATGGGGCAAAGCTAACTGCTACACTTGGATTACAGGCGGTGCTAACAACGGCACATGGCCTGGTATTGCTATGACTGAAGCCGGCGAATATGAAGGCAGTACAGTTTATGCATATGATGTTCCTGCTTCTATGACTAACGTTATCTTCAATAACGGTACATCACAGACTGATGACCTTACATTCACACCATACGCTTACTACGATAATGGTGCTAAAAAGTGGGTCAACGTTGATAAGCCACAGCCATCAACAGAGGAATCAACTCAGGCTTCAACTCAGGCTTCAACACAGGCTTCTACACAGGCTTCTACCCAGGCTTCTACACAGGCTTCTACACAGGCTTCTACACAGGGTTCAACCAGACCAACCATATCTCCTGATGCTGACTTATTACTTGGTGATGCTGACTTAGACGGAATGGTTTCAGTTATGGATGCTACTGAGATTCAGAGACATCTCGCTCAGCAGGTTACAATTCCTGCTCGTGGTTTAACTGCTGCTGATGTTGACGACGATAAATTCGTTTCTGTAATGGACGCTACTGCTATCCAGAGATTCAAGGCTCAGCTCGATTTCAAATATCCAATCGGCGAGAAAATAAACGGCGACACTCCACAGCCTTCAACTGAACAGACTGAACCATCAACAAAGCCTACTAATCAGCCTTCAACTGAAGCATCAACAGAAGCTTCAACCCAGCCATCTTCTGAAGATGTTCCTGTAAAAGATACTTACACTATCTACGCTGATATGGGCTCACAGTGTGATGCATACGCATACTACTGGGAAGATGGTGGCGACCAGCCACTCACATGGCCAGGACTTAAGATGGAATACGTTTCAGGAAGTAAATATAAGATTGACGTTCCAAAAAACTGTAACAAGATTATCTTCTCATCAAATGGCTCCGGTCAGACTGAGGACTTAACAGTTCCTTGTGACGGTGCAACATTCTATAAGAATTCAAACTCTTGGGATTCAAACCCTACTCCGGGTCCTGGTCCTGGTCCGGTTCCGGGTGGATTTGACTTCTCTAACCCACGCACTATCGTTGTAATCGACGACGGCAACTGGGGCAACGCACTTATCCACTACTGGAACGATTCATCAGGTACTGCATGGCCTGGTACACAGATGACTTCTATCGGTCAGCTCAACGGTAAAAACGCTTATGCGTTCACTTTAGATGACCAGTTCAGCAAGTTCGTCATAAACAATGGAAGCGGTACACAGTCTTCCGACCTTGAAATCGGTGCTGCATACCGTGCTTTCCAGACCTCAAACCAGCAGTTTATTGACGCTTCTAACTTATTAAAATAAACATCAATCTCATTAATTTGGGCACAGGTTTTCCTGTGCCCTTTTTTATTTATTTGTCGATAGTTGGCTTTTACATCTATATATAGCAAGAAAAACATCTAAATAAATTGACAAATTAGATAAATATTATATAATGTATTTATCTATAAACTAATAGTGGGTTAATATGAGAAGTAGAGCTTTTTGTATTATTCTTACGCATAGGGAGGTAATTAACTTGTTCCAAATCATCAAGGAACATAAAGGATTTTCCAAGCAGATTTTCCTGCTCGCTAAAAATGAACTCATAAAAACATATAAAGGTGCCGTTATCGGACCATTCTGGGCTGTTGTAAAACCTGCTTTTACACTCTTTGTGTATTGGTTTGCTTTTACTGTCGGTATCAAAGCTCTTGGTGATGTTAATATCTCTGTTAACGGCGAATACATTAATACATTTGATCGTTTTACATTTATGCTGGTCGGTTTTATCCCATGGTTCTTTATTTCTGACAGCATAACTCAGGGCGCTAAATCAATCAAACAGAATCGTCAGTTTGTTACTAAAGTAAGCTTCCCTGTTTCAACCATCATCACATACACATCATTAGCAAGACTTTACGTACACTTTTTACTTGCTTCACTGATGTATCTTTATGTTATCTTCATCTCAGGAGTCGGTGTAACCATCTATAACTTACAGTTCTTCCTGTACTGTCCGCTGATGTTCTTGTTCTTTGTGGTGCTTGCATGGTCTACTGCACCGATGAGTGCTTTTTCAGCTGACTTTGAGAATATGATTATCTCAATTATGTCAGGTATTTTCTGGGTATCAGGTGTCATTTACAGCAGCTATGATTTCACATCAGGCTTCCTTAAATACTTAATGTTACTCAATCCTATCAACTTCTTTGCTAATGGTTATAGAAACACCTTCTTATACGAAAGATGGTTCTACGAGTATCCACTCGAGCTCATTATCTTTGGAATTGAGTTTTTAGTTGTTTTGGCACTCGGTATATTCAACTACAACAGATTACGCAAGAGATTACCTGATGTACTGTAAGGAGAAAAAAATGTCTCAACCTATTATTTCATTTAAAAATGTCAGCAAGGAATACACACTGTATAAAAACGATCAGGAAAGATTCCGTGCTTTATTTATCAAACCTAAAAACGCTAAAATCAACAAAGCGCTTAAAAACGTTTCTTTTGATATACATGCCGGTGAAGCTATCGGTATTATCGGCGATAATGGTGCCGGTAAATCAACTATTTTAAAGATGATCACTGGCGTTGCCCACCCTACTGAAGGTGATGTTGAAGTCCATGGTAAGGTTGCTGCACTGCTCGAGCTCACCGCTGGTTTCTCTATGGAAATGACTGGCAGAGAAAACATTTATCTCAAGGGTTACATCTTAGGATTAAACGATGAGTATATCCGCACTATCGAAGAAAGAATCATTGATTTTGCTCAGCTTGGTGACTATATCGACCAGCCTGTAAGAACATACTCAAGTGGTATGAGAATGCGTCTGGGTTTTGCTATCAATGTTAATATCGAACCGGATATCTTAGTTGTTGACGAAGCTCTTTCTGTTGGTGACGCATCATTCAAAAAGAAATGTAAGAGTAAAATCAACGAAATCATCAAAAGCGGTATCACGGTTTTATACGTAAGCCATAATAAAGGCGGCGTAAAAGAGCTGTGTAATCGTGCTATCTTCCTCAAAAAAGGTGAACTTATTTTTGATGGTAATGTAGATGAAGCTTACGAAATTTACGAAGCAAGTAAATCTAAAAAATAATTCGTACTGAATTTCATTTTATTGTACAGAGGTATATTATATGCTCAGCGCTTATTCTAAAAATGAGATATTTATGTCGTGCGAGTATATCAAGTCACACTCATTACTGCCTAAAAAAGGTACAGTAATTAACATTATCGGCAATTCGATTTTATGTGACTATATCAATGCGACTATCAATACGCTCAACAATGAAACTGAATATGGATATACCACGTATCAGAGTGAAAACTCTGATGCTCTTTCAAGCACTGTTTCAAAGCAGTGCTTTTTGTACTATTTTGATGCTAGAAAGCAGGACTCTTACCAACTTATCGACTTAGCTAAAGCACTCGAATATGCATCAAAAATCAAGAATTCTCAATTTATCGCTATGGTTATGATTCCTCCACTTTGTAAACGTGAGGATGTAATGGCGTTAAGCGAAATGGAGTTATCAAAAATCTCAGCTGATACTATTCTTAAGAATGTTGAAGATACTTTATCCGGATACTGCAACAGACTCAGTATAAGAGAAGTTAGATTTGATAATTTTCTGATTGATAACAGCGATGATAACGCACTTAATCTAAGCACTATCGTTAACGATGCAATCCAGAATAACCTCATCTGTGTCAATAACAGCGACGCTTTTGATATTGTTTCAGCATCCAGTATAAGCGATGCGATAAACGCTATTTTCACCGTTATGAGTAACGGCAAAGACGCTAACATCTATAATATGTCAGGAGAACCGTTATCTTTATTTGATGTTAAAACTTTCGTATATAAAACTTTGTGTGATAAGGGAGTAAAACTCAACATCAATAGTGATAACATACCAAAAAAGAAATCTTACCGTGTACTCGACACAGGAAAATTAAGCTCTATCTCCTACACTCCTATGTGCGATAACGAAACCAGATTACTCTATGCTTTATCATATTTCACTGATGATAAACAAAGTATTATAGAAGATAAAATTAATAAAGCATACAGTGGAAAACTCAGCTATATACGTGAGATGGAACTCGAGCTTTTGCACGAAGTTGATAAAATCTGTCGCAGAAACGGTATCCAGTATTTCCTATCGGGTGGTACTATGCTGGGAGCTGTGCGTCATAAAGGTTTTATTCCATGGGATGACGATATAGATATCGCTATGTTACGAGAAGACTTCGAAGAATTCAAAGAAGTATGCAAAAACGAATTGCCGAAAAAGTATCAGTATCAGACTTTCTCAAACAAGGACGGATATCACTACTTTTTCGATAAAATCACTATTAAAGATACATATTTTTCCACTAAATACTCAGATGAGTTTGATATGCTCAAAGGTATTTCCATGGACATTTTTGTTTTCGATAAAACATCGGACAAAGAGTTTTCCCAGAAACTTCATTTCAAAACATTAATGACCTTGCGATTACTGATGAATGTACGATGGATTAACCGTGCAAGAAAAGGAAAGAGCTATATGCTATCAAAACTTCTCTTACCTTTGCTCAGACTCTTTTCTATGGATACATTCAGCAAAATTTACGATAAAGTATTACGTAAATATGAAAAGCGCAATACACACACAGTACTCCCTCCGGCTACTGACCATAAATGGCGCGGTGTTATGCCAAAAAAATGGTTTGAAGAAGTCAGCGATGCACAATTTGAGAATGTCTCATCATACATACCTAAGGGATATGATGAATATCTCAAACAGTGGTACTGTGAAGACTATATGGAGCTCTTACCGTTATCAATGCGTGTAGGTTCCCATGATTTTTACCGGCTAGATATCGGAAACGAGATTAAGTCCAGTGAAGAATCTAAAGTAAAACACTATAACTATAAAGGTGAACTACTCTAGTTTTAAGGAGATATTATTATGGTATTTTCAGTAATTTTAGCAGGTGGTACAGGAAACCGTATGGGTAACACCGACAAACCTAAACAGTTTCTCACCATCAAAGACAAACCTATCATCATCCACACTATCGAAAAATTCATGGCTCATCCGAGTTTTGAGAAAATTATCGTATTATCTCCTGAAATGTGGATTGAGCACACAAAACGTATCATCTCAAAGTACATTGGCGAATGTAACAAAATAGTCGTTATTTCAGGTGGAGAAACCAGAAACGAAACCATTATGAACGCTATCGACTATATTGAAGATAATCACGGACTCGATGACGATACTATTATTGTGACTCACGATAGCGTAAGACCTTTCGTTACTCACAGAATAATCGAGGAAAACATTGCTGCTGCTAAAAAATATGGCGCTTGCGATACTGTTATTCCTGCGACTGATACAATCGTAGAAAGTACTGATTCAACTGTTATCAGCACTATTCCTGAACGTAAAAATATGTATCAGGGTCAAACTCCTCAGTCATTTAAAGCTAAAAATCTCAGAGATATTTACAGAGGACTGACTGATCGTCAGAAAGATATTCTTACCGACGCTGCAAAAATACTGGTTATCAAGGGCGAGGATGTAAGATTAGTTCCTGGTGAAACATACAACATCAAAATCACATACCCTTATGACTTAAAAATTGCTAAGTCACTCCTAGAGGAAGAGGAAAATGATTAATACTATTTACAGACTGAGTGCTCCAAGACGATTTGAAATCGATTTTGAAGATATCAGTTTCTCTAACAATTGTATAGTAAGACCGACTCATCTGTCTATTTGCAACGCTGACCAAAGATACTATCAAGGCACCAGAGATGCTAAAGTACTGAAAGAAAAGTTACCTATGGCTCTTATACACGAAGGTGTAGGTGAAGTAGTATACGATAAAAGTGGAACTTTCAAATGTGGTGATAAAGTCGTTATGATACCGAATATTCCGACTCAAAACGACGATATCATCGCTGAAAACTACCGCGAAAGCAGTAAATTCTGTGCAAGCTCTACTGACGGTTTTATGAGTGAATACGTAGAAATTTCTGCCCAACGGCTGGTTAAGCTTCCTGATAATATCAACTTGAATGTCGCTGCGTTTACAGAAATCGTCAGCGTCAGCGTTCATGCCATTTCTCGTTTTGATAATATCGCTCATAACAGAAGAAACACCATTGGTGTGTGGGGCGACGGAAATCTCGCTTTCATCACTTCCCTGTTTTTGAAGAAAATGTTCTCTGATGTTAAGGTTTGCGTTTTCGGCATCAGTCGCGAAAAACTCTCTGATTTTTCCTTCGCTGATGAAACATATCTCACTACCGAGATTCCTGAAAACCTCAGAATTGATCATGCGTTTGAATGTGTCGGAGCTAACGGCTCTCCTGTTGCTATCGAACAGATAATCAAGCACATCCACCCTGAAGGAACTATTTCTATCTTAGGAGTATCCGAGTACCCTGTACCAATTAATACGCGTATGATACTGGAAAAAGGACTGAGAATATTCGGTACCAGCCGGAGTGGTAGAGCGGATTTTGAGAAAACTGTTGAACTTTACGAACAGTATCCTGAAATAGTACGTTTTTTGACGCACATAATCGGGAACGTTGTTGAAGTAAACTCTTTCGCTGACACAAAAAAAGCATTTGAGCTGGATACACAAAAAGCGTTCGGCAAAACTATTATGCACTGGAATATATAAAATCAGGCATATTCCTTTATTGGGAATATGCCTTTTCTTTTGATTGACAACTTCGCGTGACTTTGATATAATAGATGAGTTGAAAGAACGCTCAGCGTTTCTTTTCTCACACAATATAATATTTATATGCAGGTATGGCGGAATTGGTAACGAGGCGACTGCTGCCGGTGGCAGATAAAAGGAGCCGAGTGCTGTGTGAAATAAGGAGCATCGACGAAGTGTACTACACGAGTCAGGGCGACTATATTTCAGACCGGACGACGCGTAGCGTCTGCCCTCTCCGTTATAGCTCAGCATTTCTTTTCTCACACAATATAATATTTATATGCAGGTATGGCGGAATTGGCAGACGCGTATGGTTCAGGTCCATATGAAAGCAATTTCATGCAGGTTCAAGTCCTGTTACCTGCACCAAGAATCCCGAATTGAACCTTCTGGTTTGATTTGGGATTTTTCATTATTCAGGACTTGAACCTTAAGAAGGCTTTGACGCTCACAAAACAGTATGGATTACTGTTTTTTAGCGAAAAGGTGCGAAATCGGGTACCGAATGCGTAAGCATTGGGTCGATAAGCAATAAAAGTTTTACGCAGTGAAAATTTTGTCCTGTTACCTGAACCAAAAAAACGACGCCGCATAAGGCGACGTCGTTTTTATAGTTTTACTTTAACTGTGTGCCGCCCCACTCAACGGCAGTGTATCCGATTCTGCTAATATTAGAAAACTTCTGTGCAGGTATCTGCACAAATGAGTCTGATGGTTTCCAAGTCATGAATACACGGATAAGGGTATCAGGAGCAGGATTTATATCGAGTTTTGCGTTATCTGTATAGCAATCAGTCTGAAAAGCAATTATGTTATACGGATTATCTTTCATAAGTGGCAACCAGTATACAATAAACTCGTTCGCCTCCTTACGGTTAAGCCCGAGTTTTTCAAGTGTGGTCTC
>JAFVVB010000225.1 GCA_017502425.1 Ruminococcus sp.
CTGCTTAATAACAGACCACGAATAATCGTGAGTAATGATTATGACTCCGTGGGTAATATTCACGTTATTACCAATGGAAATAAGCCATGGTGCAGACATATCGATGAGAGTATTGGATGGAGAAAAAAACCTAACGTTCTCTCCTATTTCGACTCCCTTTTTTCTGAGAAAAGCTACATACTTTTTCGAGTCAGCTTTTTCTTTTAGTATGATGTTACGTAATATATTTTTTATCATATATTGTCCTTTAAATAAATCATTTACACTTACTGTATTTCTCACATGTTGAGCAACGATCGAGTTCTTCCTTGGTTACCTTATTATCTCTGAAATCACGTACTATCTTATTCTCATACATAGAGTATTTTTTCTTCTTGAAAAAGCGCAGGAACTTATGTCTTAATACCCAGAACATCGGTACCCATATATACTTATGCATAGCAGGAGAAACTGAGCCTATCATCCAGCACTGACGGTCACAGCATCTTACCTTTTTGCGGACATTTTCTGCCTGCTCGCTGTTCCACAGCTCATCAAAACTCTGCTCGTTCAAGTTACCCATAACTTCCTTTTCTTTAGTACCGTTACACGGCATAACATCGCCATACGGGTCAATAAAAAAGGTGTCAAAGCTCATATCACACGGAAGCAGACGTTTCTGAGAGAAAATATAGTTGATAAGGCCATGGTTAAAATAAGCTCTGAACCATTTTTTCGGAGAATTTGAATCAAGCAGTTTATTAACCAGATTCTCAAAATTCTTAGCAACCATGAGTCTGTCGTTGATAATATTGTTGGACTCAACAAAGTAGAAGCTGTTGTGCAATGATGCAGTAGCAAACTCCATATCAAGCTCGTCAGAAATATCGTACAGCGCACACAGGTCAGGAGCATTTTTATCCTGAACTGTCATGCCGAATCCTACGTCCTGCATACCCATCTCTTTGAGAGTTTTCAGCGTCTTATAACCCTTCTGATATCCGTCATCAAGGCCTCTGATTTCGTTATTAGTGTTTTCAAGTCCCTCGATGGAAATACGTATTCCTATCTGTGGGAATTCCTTACACAAATCAACGATTCTATCAGTAAAAAATCCGTTTGTAGAAATCACTATACGGTCGCTCTTTTTATAAAGCTCTCGTACAATGTCCTTTAAATCTTCTCTAATAAAAGGCTCACCACCTGTGATGTTAGTAAAATACATCTGTGGCAGTTTCTTTATAGTTTCGATTGAAATTTCTTCTTCGGCTTTCGAAGGAACTTTATATCGGTTACACATAGTGCACTTTGCGTTGCAACGATATGTAACAATAACGGTACCGTTGAGTTTTTTTGCCATAATAAACCCCTTAGTTGTTAATTGCTTTTTATTTTTGACTGAATCAGCACAGAAAGCATATTCACTATTTTTGCACTTAAAAGTGAAATAACTATGCTTAGTATAATAAACGTACCTGAACTCATATGAGCAAAGAGCGTTGAAAGTATCATAAACACGTGGGTGTGAACCAGATAAATCTCGTATGAAACACCTGAAAGAAAACGACCCGCAAAATTACTCAATGATATCTTAGTATTTATCAGAAGTATGAGTAATGTTATGAACAAGCACAACATAATCTTCACAATATAGTCGCCGACAAATATAGCGTATTTGAATTTTAAGTAAAGTACTCCGAAAACCATCGACATTGCGCCGACTAAAGCGGTTTTTAAAAACCATTTTTTCTGTGAAAACGAGAAGAACACCGATTTATACTGTGCAAGTATCAATCCATAAATAAATCCAAACGATTCACTAGCCCACGAAAACGGCATATACTCATAGAAAAAGTACGCTAAAAAGCTAAAAGCTACGACAGCTGTGCTGACGATAATGGTCTTCACTTTTATACTTTTTTTAACAAATCTGAACGTAACAAAGTAAATAATATAGAAAAACAGTAGCTGAAGTATCCATTTATTTACATTGAATAATATATCAAAATGAAACTCTTTAAGTGCTAAAAAGGCGCTGCCAAAAAACAGTATGTTAACAAGCACCATCGGTATCAGCAACTTTATCAGTCTTTTGCGAAAGAAGTGTTTAAGAGAATCGGGATTTTTCAAAAAGCCGAGCATCAGTCCGTAGGCAGAAGTCATGAAGAAAAACGAAACACCAACATATGCAAAACTGCCTATCATATCCTGAATGGTATTCTGATACTGTGTCGGTACATGCACAAGCAGTATTACTATACTGAACAAGCCTCGCATAACACCGGTATTATCTTTATCAAAAAAGGTTTTTTCATCGCCTTTTTTACAGCCGATGATAAGTGTGCCTGCCATTACTAAAACCAGCACAATCATGCATATGGTAGTCACCATTTTATCTCCTGTCAGCTTACTTTTTATTAATAAATTCTGAAACCTTTACTCCCATACTGTGTCTGGAAAAATTCTCAAGAAAGCTTTCTCGTGCTTTATCCCCCAGATCATCGAATTCACTGCTATATAAAACCTGTTTAACTGTACGTATGAACGTTTCCTCTTCTTTCGGCGTCAAAAGTGCATTTTCTTTATCTTTTACGTACATTTCAGCCAGTGTGCTGGGTTTCGTTACTATGATTTTCCTCTTTAACGCCATAGCGTTGAGAAGTACTGTATCTCCTGAGCATATAGACCCGTCATCAATAGGTACTATCATCACCGCGCAGTTTGAGATATATGGATATGAATCCTCTCCCGTCACATCTGTGAGCAATGTAATATTAGGATTATCAATCTCACCTTTAAACGTATCACAAACAATGACTAAAGGATAGTCTATACCCTCCCACGCTTTTATAAGGAAGTCGTAGTCACGATTAGAACGTCCGATAGCAAGCGCGTATGACTCTTTATCAAAATCAGAAGGAGGACTCAAGATGCTGAGCTTTTTATATCTGTCGTTCACTCCGAAAGTCGTTACAATTATTCTTTCTCTAGGAAAATTGAACTCTTTACTAATAATATCAGCATATTCATTTGACGGCACGTGTATATAGTCAAGATAGTCTTTACATAAGCATTTACTCATAAACCACTTGTATATTTTATGCGCCTTACCTTTTTTATCTTTATATGTATAGTTCGCCGCTACGAGTATGTTGCTTTTCTTCACCTTAAATAAAGAGCAGTAAAAGCTTATGATGAGAACATAAAACTGCTGCCAACCGACAATGACGTTATACTTCTTACGACACAAAAAGTATTTAAGTGCTACGAAAAAGTATATCATATATCTTCTTAGTTCACTGAACTTTCCCGTTCTCATAAAATTAGAAATATGAGATTTCACGCAAAAAGGTCTGCCATTATACTTAAGCGCTTTGACAAATGTGGTTACTTCATCTGCTTTACAATCAGCAAGCACTATATTTCGTTTTGATTTTTCCCTCATTATTGCACCTACTGACTAAATCAAATTATCTGTATATTTTAAGAAGTTTTTCAGTATACATTTCAACTGTATCAAATTTCTGATTCTTACAGTTTTCGGTATATTTATTAAGAAGCTCTCTGTCTTCCCATAGTTTGAGAATTTTTTCTTTGAGCTCAAGTTTATTACCGCTTTCAAAAAGCTCACCGCTTACTTTATCTGAAATAAGCTCAGGTATGCCACCGATATCAGCACCGATAACCGGTGTAGAGTACATCTGACTTTCCATTACTGAGAACGGACAGTTTTCGTACCATTGTGACGGATATATAGTGAATCTGGCTTTAGATATCAGCTTTGTTAGTTCATCGCCGGTTTTAAAACCAACGTTTTCCACGTTGCTGATACCACTAATGGTTTCTTCCATCGGACCTGTCCCCGCAAAAATAAACCTGATATCCTTTAACTCTTTACACACACTAAGAAGCGTATCAACACCTTTTTCTTCTGAGAATCTGCCGAAATAAAGTACATAATCCTCTTTTTTTACATCGCTCTTTTCAATCTTATCGATAAAATTATGTAAGGCTATGGTTTTTTCTGCAAAAACAGGGTTAGTGTCCAGCTTTTCTTTCATAAAACGTGAGCAACATACCATTTTATCGATATATTTATACGCTCCGTTTAATTTCCAGAAACCTGCTTCTAATGTTCCGATAAAGGATTTAGCTAAACTGCCGTGAATACATCTTCCTTTGGTGCAGTTGATGAAACTACCACTTAAACATTTTTCGCAGTTTTCGTCACCGTTTCGGCACATATGGTTAGGACATACCAGCTGATAATCATGTGCGGTAAAAATGATTTTACACTTTTTGCTATGTTCTTTACGCCATTTTACTATTTCTAAAATAATACTCGGCGTGAGCTGGTAGTTGAAGTTGTTAAGATGGCACACATCAGGACTGAAGTGTTCAAGCACCTTTCTAATCTGTTTACGTGCCTGAGCAGAATATATAGTTTTAATAGGATAGGTAAGTTTAGAGAGTTTTGAACCACCATGAAAATCCATATCCGAAGTATACGCATCAACGCTGTTACCAACTATTCTGCCCTCGTGCTCCATACCGAAATACTCGACTTCGTATCCCATCGATTTCAAGCACTCACCCAGTTTGAATATATATGTTTCCGAACCGCCGTTAGGGTGCAGAAACTTATTAATCATCAATATCTTCATATCATTCTCTTTATCTGTTTTCATACAGGGATAGAGTTTTTTTAGTAACATCATCCCAATTATATTTACTGATTACATGTTTCTGTGCTTCATTTTTATATTTATACACTAGTGTTTCATCATCGCATACCATCTTTAATGCGTCGGTAACACTTTTCACATCTCCCGCTTTAGTAACTACCGCTTTATTTTCGACTACCTCGGTACACTCGGCAATATCGGAAACTATACAGCAGTTTTTATAACTCATAGCTTCAAGTAGTGAAAGCGGCATTCCCTCTAAAAGCGAAGGCAACACATAAACATATGCGTTACTGTATAACTCTTTTAGCATTTCTCCCTGCTGAAAACCCGCAAAAAGAATTCTGCTGTCACTTTTCGCTGATTCTTTCAGTAGGGAAACGTAATCATCGGTATCGGAAGTTCCTCCGACTATAACAAGTTTTTTATCAGTATTTACGTTTTTAAAAGCATCTATCAGAAGGTGTATTCCCTTCTCAGGTACAAGACGACCTAAAAACAGAATATATCCGTCTTTTTCAAGATTGAACTGCTTAGTAATAAGATTTGCATTTAGTATGTCGGGAACATTAACTCCGTTAGGTATGTAAACGGTATCTCGGTCATAGGTGTCTTTAAAATATTCTTTTACACGTTTGCTCAACACTATAATCTCATCGGCGTATTTCACCGCCATTTTTTCACCGAGCTTAATGTATTTCGAGGCAAAACCCTCGCTCCATTTCTCCCTTTGCCAGTCAAGGCCGTGAACGGTGACTATAACACGCTTTCTAAAGAGCTTTAACAGCGGTGTCATAAAAGCAGGGCCCTCAGCGTGAATATGAACTACCTTTACTTTAGAAAAGATGCACCCAAGCGTTGCGAAAAAGCTCGAAGTAACCGCAGCTAAACCCTTTTTATCGATGGTGAAAACTGTTTTGATTTTTACACCCTCATAGTCATCGATTTTCTCATTATCATACGATTTATCGCTGACGTGATGACCGCCACGATTATAGAGCACCACATCGTGACCGAGATTTCTCATACGAGTAGAGAGTTCTTCGACCACAATTTCGACTCCGCCTTCACGTGAAGGAACTCTTTTATGGCCAAACATGGCGATATTCAGTTTTTTATTCACATCACCCATGTTAACCTCTCATACATCAGCGATTATGCTGATAGTAACACTTCCCATCAAACACTACTACACCTAATTATACATCTATATTATACTACACCAACTACTTCTTTTCAATAGTTTTCACAAAGAATTCACGTAGTAACATCTGGTATACTTTCATCTAAAAGTCTTAGCTATACTCCTAAGTATGACATTTTATATATACAGAAAAACGACCCGCAAAACAACGGGTCGTTTCCTTTAGTTTATGAATCTGCTATTTAACTTTATAAGCACCTTTGATAACGGATAAACAAGCAAACCGGCGACTATATTACCGATACCATGCATCATATCAAACGCAAGGCCAGCCACTATCCACGCTATCATCTGTTCAAATGACAGCGAGAACATCAAAGCCTGAGCGGGAGCGTAAAGTGTTCCATATAGAAAACCGTGTAATCCACACAATAGTGAATAGGTTATAATCTGCACGATTTTGCTAAGATTTTTCGGAATCAGCATAGCCGCTGCCCACAGCACCGTCCACACATAGGTGTACGGCACCCACCACATCGCAAATCCTGCGTAAACACCGGTAATCAAAACGAATATGTATATCGGAATCAAGGCTTTTTTTCTATATACAACCGTCAGCAACACCGTAAACATCGCAAGTAAGTGGATATTCGGTAAAAACTCCATCACTATTTTAGAGATAAACATCATTGCCGAAAACATGGAAAACAACGTCATCTCAAAAACGGTGAGCTTATTTTTCTTTTGCTTGCTTTGCATTATTTTGTATATACGAGTTCGTAGTGCTCGCCATTTGCGATAGCTGTATCAGCCGCACCGCTAACTAAATACTCACCGTCTTTATTAATAGACCAGTACGCCTTATCTGTATCATAATCAGCTACAATACCGTTAACCTTTTTAATATACAGACCAAACTCGCTGGTTTCTCCCTCAACGAGGCTCACCGATGTCAGCGCATCTTCAAGATTAGTAGCATCTGTGTTGATAGTGAACGTCACCGATTTCTCGCCTGCTTCAACCTCAACATCAATAGCGACTTTTCCCTGACCCAAAGTGGTATCTTCTTTATATGTTGCGTTTTCCCACAGCGGGTCAATAGCTTCTGTCAAAGCTTGTGTAGCGATCGTTGCTTCGTCTTTGGTCGCAACCTGCTCTTTTTCGCAAGCACACAAGGACATCGAAAGTACACAGCACATAATAGCCGCAATTAACATAGATAAAATTCTTTTTTTCATTTTTCTTCCTTCTTTCATTGAAATAATATCATCAATGAATAAAAACAAACGCGCCCTCCAAAGAGGACGCGATTATCAACATATCTGTATAAATTTTCAGCACCGCTGAATATAGATATATAAACTGCACCTTGTCCTCCGTTGCCCGAAAACGGTTTGCATCTCACAAAATGCCGAGCATTCCGACTCATCAGAAAACCTGAAACACGGTAATGGCTGTTGCGGTGGATTCTCACCACGCTTTCCTCGACCTTGAACACACAGCAACGCTGTTATTCAAGTGTGCACTCGCACCAGATTGTGTCTATTCTATTGTGAACACGCTCATTATACTGCCTCAAAAAAACAATGTCAAGAACAAACCCTCACATCTAATCGTATACTAAGATATTCTACATTTCCTTAATCATCCCAGCTACGAACCGCTGAATAATTGTTGCATCAATTATTGATATAATCGAATCTTTATCGACATCTGCTAAATAAAAATTTTCTTCAGAAATCCAGTTAAGCTGTGCAAGGTGGCGTTGAATAGTCGTTGCATCCATAACGTTTACAACTCCATCTACATTCGAATCACCTATATCGTAGTGATTATGGTCATCTCTCAGACACTCGTTTACATTTCCGTTTTTAGTGACACCATAGCAACCGTTACCATAGTAATAATACCACTCGCCCTGTAACTGATAACGAGAGCTTATAATTAGCACATTAGGGTCAACAACATAAATCATCTCATTAAAGCTCTCTAAACCATCCGGATAAAGCGCGCTTTCTCCTGCATCATAATATTCAAGCTGTATATTCACTGTGGAGACCGTCGGATTGTATCCGTTGCTCCAAAAGCCTAAAGTGAAATCCACATCTACATCAACATAATAAACATCCTCGTCATCGGACCTTTCTGCTTCAATTATGCGCTCGTCATTATTAGATATAGCATAAAAAAGTATTGATGCATTATCGGTATGCCAACTGGAGGCATAACCCCCCTCTTTTTTTGGAATTCCGTTTGAGCCATCAGGTACTAAAAAATAATATCTATTATTCACATTTTTATCTCCATTAGTACTAACAGCCATAGCCGTATTAAAACAACTAAAAATGAGCACTAACGTCACCATAATACTTAATATTTTTTTCACTATAAATCACTATCTTACAACTAATGTATTTATAAATATTATATATATCGATAAGTTTTATGTCAATGTAATATACACAAAACCAAAGGCGGTGCACCATAAGGTACACCGCCTTTATTAAAGCATATTAACTTTAATATAGATTATTCTTTACCTGCACGCTTAGCGAGTGCTTCGTATCTCTTCATAGCTGTTTCTTCAGCCTTTTCGAACAGTTCGTTAGCACGCTCTGGGAATGAACGTGTGAGTGAGCTGTAACGAGCCTCGTTTAAGATAAAGTCACGGTAAGAAGCTGATGGAGCCTTAGAATCTAAGATGAATGGATTCTTGCCCTGTGCTACGAGGTCTGGGTTATAACGGAAGTTATTCCAGTAACCGCAAGCGATAGCTCTCTCCATCTCTTTCTGACAGTTAATCATACCACCCTTGATAGAGTGCATCTCACATGGAGCGTAAGCGATGATGATAGATGGACCCTTGTAAGCTTCAGCTTCTCTGATAGCCTTGAGAGTCTGGTTCATGTCAGCGCCCATAGCGATCTGAGCTACGTAGATGTAACCGTAAGACATAGCGATGTCAGCGAGTGACTTCTTCTGGATAGCCTTACCAGCAGCAGCAAACTGTGCAACCTGACCGATGTTAGAAGCCTTTGAAGCCTGACCACCAGTGTTAGAGTAAACCTCAGTATCGAATACCATGATGTTTACGTCTTCGCCAGTTGCTAATACGTGGTCAACACCGCCGAAGCCGATGTCGTATGCCCAACCGTCGCCACCGAAGATCCAAACTGACTTCTTAGATAAGAACTCTTTTGAATCGTAGATAGCCTTGCAGTGGTCGCACTCATCTTTAACAGCCTCAAGCTGTACAACTAAAGCCTTAGTAGCCTTAGCGTTAGCGTCGCCGTCGTCTACTGTATCGAGGTAAGCCTGAGCAGCTGCCTTGAGTTCTTCTGAAGCCTTATCAGCTGTGAGGATTTCCTTAACCTGCTCGATAAGTCTGTCACGAACAGCCTTCTGACCGAGGTACATACCTAAACCGTGCTCAGCGTTATCTTCAAACAGTGAGTTAGCCCATGCAGGACCAAAACCGTCTTTGTTTGTTGTATATGGTGATGTAGCAGCAGGACCACCCCAGATAGATGAACAACCTGTTGCGTTAGAAACGTACATTCTGTCACCGAATAACTGAGTGATGAGTCTAGCGTATGATGTTTCAGCACAACCTGCACATGAGCCTGAGAACTCTAAGAGTGGCTGTTTGTACTGTGATGAAATTACGTTGATGTTAGCTGTTGTTTCTTCTTTCTCAGTAACATTAGCTACACAGTAATCGAATACTGCCTGCTCAGCATCCTGAGACTCTCTAGGAACCATAGTGAGTGAGTTTGTAGGACAAACACCGATACAAACGCCACAACCCATACAGTCAAATGGAGAAACAGCGAGAGTGTACTTATAGTCAGTCTTAACGATTGGCTTCTCGCATGTTCTTAAGTTTTCAGGAGCGTTAGCGATTTCTTCTTCGTTTAATGCGAATGGACGGATAGTAGCGTGTGGACATACGAATGCACACTTATTACATTTAGCACATGTAGCCTCGTTCCACTGTGGAACCATAACAGCAACACCGCGCTTCTCGTATGCAGAAGCACCCTGCTCAAATGTACCGTCAGCATGATCCATAAATGCTGATACTGGGAGTGAGTCACCCTCCATTTTACCAACTGGGAGCATGATGTTATCTACCATCTTAACGAGCTTCTCTTTGCCTTTAGATTTAACAACTTCTGCATCATCAGTAGCGTTAGCCCAAGAGCTAGGAACGTCAATCTTAGTGAATGCTGATACACCAGCGTCGATAGCTTTGTGGTTCATATCAACGATGTCCTGACCCTTCTTGAGGTAAGACTTAGTAGCAGCGTCCTTCATGTACTGAACAGCCTCGTCAATTGGCATAACCTTAGCAAGTGCAAAGAAAGCAGCCTGAAGGATAGTGTTAGTACGCTTACCCATACCGATTTCAACAGCAAGGTCAATAGCGTTAACTGTGTAAAGCTGAATATCATTCTCAGCGATATATTTCTTAGTAGCAGCGTCTAAGTGCTCGTTGAGTTCGTCAGCATTCCACTGGCAGTTGATCAAGTATACACCGCCAGGTTTAACGTCCTGAACCATCTTATAACCCTTTAATACGTATGATGGGTTATGACAAGCAACGAAGTCAGCCTTATTGATGTAGTATGGGCTCTTGATTGGGCTGTCACCGAATCTTAAGTGAGAGATAGTGATACCGCCTGTTTTCTTTGAGTCATACTGGAAGTAAGCCTGAACGTATTTATCAGTGTGGTCACCGATGATTTTGATAGAGTTCTTGTTAGCACCAACAGTACCGTCACCGCCAAGACCCCAGAATTTACACTCGATAGTGCCTTCTGCAGCTGTGTTTGGTGATGGTTTTTCAGCGAGTGAGAGCTCTGTAACGTCATCGACGATACCGAGAGTGAACTGAGCTTTAGGAGCGTCTTTAGCGAGTTCTTCGTATACTGCGAAGATTGATGATGGTGGTGTGTCTTTAGAACCAAGACCGTATCTACCGCCAACAACAGTTGCCTGTCTGCCCATTTTAGCAAGAGCAGCAACAACATCGAGGTAAAGTGGCTCGCCGAGTGCACCAGGCTCTTTTGTTCTGTCAAGTACTGCGATTTTCTTAGCAGTAGCAGGAATAGCCTCTACGAGTTTCTCAGCTGAGAATGGTCTGTAAAGTCTTACCTTGATAAGACCAACCTTCTC
>JAFVVB010000226.1 GCA_017502425.1 Ruminococcus sp.
CGCGGGACGTCGCGGTCGCCGTCCCCTACGAATAAAGCACAAAGGCTGCGCACCTCGGCGCTTAAAATAAAAACGCCCCGAGAATAGTATGCCTATTCTCGGGACGAGTTAAACTAAAAACCCGCGGTGCCACCCGTATTGATGTAATAAAAACATCCGCTTTTATATAAAGTTTTGGTATCAAGTGAAGCGTTCCCGTACTTACTACTCATCTTAGACGCGCTTTCAGTCTTTGACGCGTCCTCCCTTTAAGATTTTCCACAAAAGCCGAGTCTTCACCACTACATTATAATCATGAGCACTTGAGTTGTCAACTGATTTTTTCAGGAATTTTTTGATTAAACTGATTGAAATTAACATTTTGTTATACAATAAAAACTTTCCTTGTGTTATGATTTATATATAGGAGAAAGGTAGTGGTGATGTGAAAAGAATAATTGCGGTTGTTTTAGCCATTGTGACTTCGGTTGTTTTTTGTGCATGTGCAAAAACGAGTGGTTATACGCTAGACTATGGAGAGTCGCAAATCTATACTAATGAAGATATTAAAGCTGCTGCTAAGAAAGTTGTGGGTGAGTTCAAATCTTTTAGCGGTTGTGTTCTGTATTCCCTCGAATATGCAGGCGATGAAATATGTGAAGAAGAGCTGTCATACGTAAACTCACTAAGAGAAGATGGGGTAAAAGAGTTTAGCGAATGTCTTGTCTTTAATAGTGAATTTCGTTCTCCGATAAATGGTGGCGATGCATGGGAACCTAATGATATTTACACGTGGTCTTGGCATCTTGGACGTGAAAAAGACGGTGAGTGGGTTTTAGTAACCTACGGTTATCCGTGATGAAGTTAATAGTTTTGTAGAATATAAGCCTCCCTGACGAAAGGGAGGCTTTTTTGATTAATATATCATTGTAAACAAAAACGGCGCACCGAAAATGGTACGCCGTAAATTATTATATATTCGGGATGCTTATGTTGCGTCCCCTACGATTATGGGTGCTTACGCACGCGGGACGTCGAGGTCGCCGTCCCCTACGAATGAAGCACAAAGGCTCCGAGCCTCGGCGCTTAGATTTCGTCAACAACCTTCTTTATTGCTTCAAGTGCATCCTCAGGGAGTTTATCGAATCCGCCCTTAACTGTATCGCGGGAAGCGATGAAGTTAAGTCTGTCAGTCATTCTAGCTTTGAGCTCTTTAACGTAGTCAGCATCGTTTAAGTCAGGAACGAAGCCTTCCCACTCGAAGATTTCGATGTCTTCAAATGGACCCCACTGTTTAAACTGAGCTTTGCCCTCAACGATAGCTTCGATTACACCTAAAGTATCCTTAGGCTGAACCTTTTTGCCCATGAAGTCGCCGGTGTTGATGATGTAGCAGTCTACGTCCTTCTCAGCAACGAGCTTCTTGAACTTCTCGTAGTCGTTAACGAGTGGGTAAGTTCTGAATGGGTTAGCGTATGGCTCAACAACGAGTGCGTTAGGGTCAACGCCAGGAGCAAGACGCTCAGCAGAGCTACGCTTAGTAGCAAGAGTAGCACCCATAGCAGAAGCGAGGGAAGCACCCTTGAGTTTAACAACAGGAGGGATTGTAGGGTCTTTCATGATCCAGAAGATAGCGTTAACAGGAGCTTCGATCTTGTCAACACGGTTAGGTGACCAGAGTTTAGATTTGATAGCTCTACCGTTACCGTTACGGATATCTTCAGTAACTAATGTTACTTTACCTTCGTTGTCTAAAGTAGCAGAACAGTTCTGAGCAGTTAAGAGGAACTTGTTATCAGGACAGCCTGTTGGATAGTCAGCTGTCTTATCAAAGTAAGTTGGCTCTAATGCTACTGATGAACATGTGTCAGTATTGATGATGAAAGCGTCGTCGTGAAGTACAGTTACGCCGTACTTACCGCCGTGCTTAGCGTGAGTGATAGTAGATTTACCTGAACCTGAAAGGCCGAATACAGAAGCAACGTACTTTGAACCGTCTGAGAGTGTGTATTCTTTCTGACCGCCGTGACATGAAGCGTAGCCGTTACGGTTAGCTACTGCCCAAGCGATAGTAAGTGTGCCCTTCTTGTGCTCGCCGAAGTATCTCATACCTAAGATGCAAGCGCAGTTGGTAGCAGTGTTGAAGTATGAAAGACATTTGCCGTCGCAAAGGTCAGTCTGAGTAGTACCCTTCCACTGTGGGTCAGAGAAGATGTAGATATCTGGCTCGCCGTTATAGAGCTTTGATTCTTTGTACATTTTGTTGTAGAACTCTGACTGGTACTGGAAGTTGAGCATCCATGAGTACATGATGTTCTCCTCGCCCTCTGGAATGAGAAGGTGAGCTCTTACCATGAATTCAGGGTCAAGACCGATGTATACGATAGCGTGGTACATCTTCTTCCATCTTGTGTCATAGATAGCGTCCATACAGATTTTATCAAGACCGTCAGTATCTACACCAGGTTCGCCGGCGATTCTTCTCGCAGCAGCGTAACGACCGGTGATAGAGCCGTCGTTGAAAAGAAGAACTTTAGCATCGCTAGGAAGACCAAATTCCTCTCCTCTGTATACAGGCATATCAGTAACGATAGTGCCAGGTGAATTTTTAGCGAGTTCATACGCCTGTGCAAGGGAAGTAACCATAGTTACATTGTTGCCGTAGAATGGAGCTTCGATAATAGAACGTGTTTTTGCAAAACCTACTTTATCCTTACCAATCTCGTCATGTGTAAAAAATGCTTTGGTTGACATAGGTGAATTCCTCCTTAATGATTTCCAAATTATCCCATGATAAACATGAAACTTTACATTGTAAATTATCCTAGAAAATGGGAAAAATGTCAAGATGTCTGGATATATAATTCACAAACATTTAACAGCTTTTTTTCGTAAAATTGACTAACTTTAGAATATTTTTCGCAAAAGTGCGATGATTATACGTTATTTATTAAAAAAGTGAAATTAATAAGCAGGTGTTGTAACTGTCACAAAAGATGGTTAATCGGTGCCGTGATTGATGGAGTTTTTTTGCTTTATGAGTGTTTTATACATAAAAACCGGCGTACCGAAAATGGCACGCCGTAATTTATATTGCTTGTTGCATATGTGATGTAAACTTTGATGTTAATCCAAACCGTAGGGGACGGCAACCCTGACGTCCCGTTGTGCGTAGCACCCATTATCCGTAGGGGACGGCAACCCTGACGTCCCGCGTGCGTAAGCACCAATAAAGAAAAATCCCCACCCGAAAATTTTTTCAGGTGGGGATAATTTATACGTGTTATTACTATGCTTCAACTTTTGCTAGCTTCATCTGGATAGCGGTAGCGTCCATTACGGTTACCTTTTCATCAAAGTCAAAGTCGGCTATATTATTTTCTTCAGAATAAGGATCTCTATATTTACCTTCTACTAAACCTATCTGGAGAGTAGTAGCATCCAGTATAGTAAGTTGCTCATCTAAATCGATATCACCGAAAAGGTTTCCAATACGCAACTTATTATTAACCACATCTTCTAAATCTTCGTATTTTTTTACAGTATTATCGAAAGCCAGATCAAAAAAGCAGTCCTGTTTCACGTCATATACTCCATAGCCAGTTATGAATGGAACATGCCGAGAACTCACATGCACCGCTCTGTTTCCTATTAGAGTACCAAAAGGCATATCTTCAAAAAGATACCAAGTATGTACCAAAACCCAGTCGATTTCGCTATTAGGATCATTTTCGTCTACATGGTGATAATAGGCTTCAAAATAATAATAGTAATCTTCAAAATACGTTCCTGCCACGTGCTGCTCGAAGAATCGGTCTTCATAAATACATTCTCCTAGAAATTGATTTTCAGCAAATATAGTAACAGTAGACATCGCTAAAAGCATTACTGCTACTAATAAAATGCTAACTATTCTTTTCATAGCTATTCCTCCGTTCAATTATTAATTATTATTCTATTATTCAATTCCTGCTAGCTTCATCTGGATAGCGGTCGCGTCCATTACGGTACGCTCACCGTCTAAATCAAGGTCGCTAAGATACGATGTCTTAAGTAGAGCAGGACCATAGTTGAACTCATCACGATAATCAAATTTATCCAAATTAGCCATTACACGCTGAATGAAAGTGGCATCGAGTATGGTAAGCACATTGTCTTTATCAGCATCGCCAAGTGGTTTTATAAACTGCTTTGCTTGTTCTCTAAGTACGTCCTCGAGTCCTTCGTAATCATCAGGCTCTATGTCATACAATCTCACAAACTCGTCTTTCTTAACATCATATATTCCGTAATTAACACCGAAAGGAATGTTTACTTCAGGAGACCAGATAACCATATCTGAGAATATCACATGCATAATACTAGCAGCACTTGGACTAACTACGTATAGCAAAGCCCAGTCCATTTCACCAGACTCATCATAGTGATAATAAAGCTCATCATAATACGAATACATTCCATCTGTAAACTCGTTAAGCTTATCTTCAAAGAGTAATTCTTTATCTTCTGTCTGGGCTGATGCTGTGATAGCACCTAGCGTAATCAGCATTACTGCTACCAGTAATATGCTAACTATTCTTTTCATAAAAAAACTCCAACTATTGTAAAAATATTATTCCGCACATCAAAGGATTTAACAGTGATATTTGATATTCTCTGTTGATTTTACTGACCTTTATACTATTATAGTACTTTAGGAAGGTAATAATTGTCAATTGATAAAACTTACATTATTTTCCGCTTTCAGTTGTGTAAAATGCCATGTAGAAAAACAAAAACGGCGTACCGGAAATGGTACGCCGTGTAAGGTTAATTTGCGTTAGTAAACGACAACATGGGTGCCGATTTTAGCTTTTGAGTAAATCTGCTTAACCTTGGAGTAAGGTGTGTTTACGCATCCGTGGGAGCCGTTGCCGATGTAGGTGGTGCCACCGTACTCGGAAGAGCTACGCCATGTGGAGTCGTGGATACCGCAGCCTGAGTATGTGAACGCGAGCCAGTAGTTAACGTTTACACACCATGTAGGACCTGTTAAAGTAGCAGGTGATGAACGCTGCCATACTTTATATGCGCCCTTAGGAGTTGAGTAGCCGTAGTAGTTACCGGTAACGACAGGAGTCTCTACGTAGAGCTTGCCGTTGATGTAGTACCACATACGCTGCTGTTTGATACTGATTTCGATGTATGTATTACCGATACTCTTACCGTAGGCTTTATTAGAGATAGTCTTGCTAGTGCTTAAGTATGAGCCGTAGACTTTATTAGTGCCAACGTAGGTGTATGGTTTAATTCTGAAGTAGTACTTCACACCGTTTTTAAGTCTTGGTGTGTTTAAGTAAGTGTTCTTAGTAGTTTTTAAGAGAGTGTAAGGACCAGCGTGCTTAGTGGAGTAGTAAACGTCGTAGCCTTTAGCGTAAGCGTTTTTCTTCCATACAAAGCTTGCACGGCTTACCTGAGTAGTAGAACTGCTCAGTGCAGGAGCACACAATGAGGCTAATGTTCTCAGTGTTTTACCTGTGCCGTAGTAGGTTCTGCCTTTGTACATCTCGCGGTAAGCGACTACCTTATAGTTATACGCTCTGCCTTTAGAAACCTTTTTATCGGTGAAGATAGTAGTTTTATTATTCTTAACAGTAGCGTAGTGAACGAGCTTTCCGTTAGTAGCGGCGTGCTGGCGGTAAATGCGGTAGCCGTCAGCCTTTTCGTTTCTGTTCCATGAAATTTCAATCATAGTAGAGCTGCGACGAAGTGTAGGCTTATTAGTAGCGGCAGGCTGAGTAGCAGTAGTGCCTGTACCGTATTCGCCGTAGTATTTCTTAGAGCCTTTTTCAACGAAAGCACGAACCTTAAAGCCGTATGGTGTAGTGTGAGAAAGGTTCTTTACGGTGATTTTAGTAGAAGAAGTGGTTACTAAAAGCTTATAGTCTTTATCTTTGTCAAAGTTTTTAATGTAAACACAGTAGCCGTCAGCACCTTTTACAGCAGCCCAGTGGAAAACAATCTGAGAAGGGGTGCCTGAGTCTTTAATAAGTGATCCGACTTTACCGACTTTGATGTCTTCTTCGGTAGAAGGCTCGGTTGATGGTTCACTCGACGGTGGCATAGTACCGATTTCGGTTTCTTGAGTGCTCTCGATTGACTCCTCGGTAGAAGTAGTAGCGTCAGTAGGAGCAGAAAGCTCAGTAGCGAGTGTAGCCTCAGTAGCTTCAGTAGCTACATTTGAGCCTTCAGTAGGTGTGTCGGTAGCACCAACGTGTACAGTAACAATAGTACTGAGTACAACGATGAGCACCAGCACAATGCTGATGATTTTCTTAAAGCTTTTTTTCATTGTCATACCTCATTCTGCAATAATATATACATATATGTAGAATCCCCAAAAATAATCACACATATCATAAGGGATAGTAATACATTTTATGTTCTTTATTAGAATTATAATAAAATTTTTTTAAAAATATTTTAATTAATTTCAAAATGATGGTAAAAAGGGTATTTTTAATTCTATAATCGAAATAAAAACGCGGTTTTATAGTATAGAATTAACGTACATTACTATACATTATGTATTAGGAGGATTTTTATGGCACAAGATATTGTGAAATCAGATATTGAAATAGCGCAGTCAGTTGAGATGGCTCATATTTCAGAAATTGCTAAGAAAGCTCAGATTGATGAAAAGTACATTGAGTACTACGGAAGACACAAGGCTAAAATCGATTTATCATTACTTTCAGAAAGTGATAAAAAAGACGGTAAGCTGATTTTAGTAACCGCTATTACACCAACTCCTGCGGGTGAGGGTAAGACTACTACTACTATCGGTCTTGCTGACGGATTAAACGCTCTTGATAAAAACGTATGCGTTGCACTCAGAGAACCGTCACTTGGTCCTGTGTTCGGAATTAAGGGCGGTGCTGCAGGTGGCGGTTACGCTCAGGTAGTACCTATGGAAGATATCAACCTGCATTTTACCGGTGACTTCCACGCTATCGGTGCGGCTAATAACTTACTGGCTGCTATGCTCGATAACCACATTCACCACGGAAACGCACTCAACATTGACCCTAGACGTATCACATGGAAAAGATGCGTTGATATGAATGACAGACAGTTAAGATTCGTAGTAGACGGTTTAGGTGGCAGAGTTAACGGTGTGCCACGTGAGGACGGCTACGATATTACAGTAGCGTCTGAGATTATGGCGGTGCTGTGCTTAGCTAATTCTATCACCGATTTAAAAGCAAGACTTTCCCGTATTATAGTAGGCTACACATACGACGAGAAACCTGTTACAGCAGGAGATCTGAAGGCAACAGGTGCTATGACAGCGCTTTTAAAAGATGCGTTAAAGCCTAATTTAGTCCAGACACTCGAAAAAACTCCGGCACTCGTGCACGGTGGTCCTTTCGCTAATATTGCTCACGGATGCAACTCTGTTATCGCTACTAAGATGGCTATGAAGCTTTCTGACTATGCTATCACAGAAGCAGGCTTCGGTGCTGACTTAGGTGCTGAGAAGTTCTTGGACATCAAGTGCCGTTACGCAGGACTCAATCCGTCTGCTGTTGTTATCGTTGCTACTATCCGTGCTCTTAAAATGCACGGCGGCGTTCCTAAGACCGAATTAAACGGCGAGAACTTAGATGCACTCAAAAAGGGTATTCCGAACCTCTTACGTCACCTTTCTAACATCAAAGACGTATACAAGCTCCCGTCAGTAGTGGCTGTGAATCGTTTCCCTACCGATACTGATAAGGAAGTTGAGCTCATTATCGACGAGTGTAAGAAGCTAGGCGTTAACGTAGTGCTCTCCGACGTATGGGCAAAAGGCTCACAGGGCGGTATCGAGCTTGCGAAAGAAGTTATTCGTCTGTGCGAAGAAGAGGATAGCTCTGAATTTACTTTCTCATATGAGCTTGATGGCACTATCGAAGATAAAATTGAGGCGGTAGTTTCGAAAGTATACCGTGGTAATAACGTGCTTTACTCAAAGCAGGCTAAAAAGCAGATAGCCGACCTTACCAAAAACGGCTTTGATAAAATCCCTGTATGTATCGCAAAAACTCAGTACAGCTTTTCTGATGACCCTGCAAAGCTCGGTGCTCCTGAGAATTTTGACATAGAAGTCAAAAACGTCAAAGTATCCGCAGGTGCAGGCTTTGTGGTAGTACTGACTGGTGATATTATGACTATGCCGGGACTTCCTAAGGTTCCTGCCGCTGAGAAAATCGACGTTGATGAAAATGGAGTTATCTCAGGTTTATTCTGATTTAATTTATTTTGTCAGGAATCTGAATTTTGCGTAAGTAATAATATATATATGATAAAAGCAGCGTACCTTTTTAGTGCGCTGTTTTTTGTTTATGAGCGTTTTGTAAAAAAGCCCACGCAGGGACTCTAAAGGTGGGTAGCATTTATTAACATTTTTAGAGAGGGCATAAAAACCGTCCCCTACGATTTTTTAAGGTCTTCCTGCTCCGTACGTAAAAATGAAACCGATATTCTCCTTATGCGACGATGTGACTTTATAAAAGCCCTGCTTACGGGAATAATTCGGGGACCCCAAAATCTGAGATTTTGGGGATAGGAGGAGCAAGCCGAAAGATGTAGATTTTGCGGATAGCATAATCGAAATCGACAGGTTTTGTGACGACGCGGTTGCCGTCCCCTACGATTTTTTAAGGTCTTCCTGCTCCGTACGTAAAAATGAAACCGTTATTCTTTATGCGACGATGTAACTTTATAAAAGCC
>JAFVVB010000028.1 GCA_017502425.1 Ruminococcus sp.
AAAGTTCAAAACACGTTTTTTATCTCTTGACCATAAAGGTGCGATAAGCTCGTTTTTATTGCCGTCACCAGTTAACCTGTGAATTACTATATTTTCTGGCATAACGGAAATGCACTTGCACAGTATGTCAGCATATTCATCTATTGTCATAACATCGAAAGTTTTGTTATTGAATTCAGTTTCCAAATCTGTACCTTTTAGTACATGAAGCAACTGAAGTTTAACACCGTCGCTTACTTTACCTACGACTTTTGCTGTTTCTATCATCATATCAGCAGTTTCGTGTGGTAAACCGAGTATGATGTGCGTAATTATGTGCACTCCGATATTCTTGAGTTTAGTAACCACTTCAAAGTAAACGGAAGTCTCATATCCTCGTCTAATGTAATCAGCAGTGGTTTTATGTATGCTTTGAAGACCGAGTTCTATCCATACGGGTTTGATATCGTTAAGGTCTTTGATGAGCTTTAATATTTCATCATTTATGCAATCTGGTCTGGTAGCGATTGATAGTATTGCTATATCATCTCTTGATATAGTTTCAGTAAACGTCTTTCTCAGATACTTAAAATCACCGTAGGTTGATGTGAATGACTGAAAGTATGCTATATATTTTTTGCAGTCAGTTTTCGATTTTACTAATTCTTTAGCTTTATCAATCTGTATTGAAACAGGGAGCAGGGAATCTTGAGCGAAATCACCGGAGCCTTTCATAGAGCAAAAAATACAACCTTTATAACCACATATACCATCTCTGTTAGGGCATGTTGTAGAACAACTTAAAGCAAGTTTGTAGTACTTTTCTCCATATTCTTTTTTGAGGTATTGTGATAAAGAGACGTATTTCATATATAACCTCCGTGTTTCTTAATACTATTCTATTCTAAAGTTGTTGATTTTTCAACTCCTAAATTCTGATAAGGAATTAAAAAAGCCTAAATTACACTATTTTTTGTCAAGCCAAAATAATTGTAAATTTTTTGTTAAAATTGCACAACATTGTAGTGTTTATGCGGTCTTAGGTGTGCATTTTATTTCCTCATAAAAAATAAGATAGTAAAAATGCACTATTTTTATATAAAATCAAGTAATTATTTTATTTTTTTATTGCTTTTTTCCAATTCTTGATATATAATTAGCTTAGTTATAATGACGATGGGTATAAGTGTGCCTTTGCGCAATATATTATCGTTATGCACACTATAAAAATTCGACGTTTCTATACTTATTTATATATATGGTGATTGTTATGGATAATGCACAACAGCAACTTCTGTTGGAAATTGAAAAACTTAACAAAGCCCAGGCTAGAATAAAACGTAGAACAACATTCATGCTCTGTATTATTGCATTACTGGTGTTGGTTACTTCTACTCTGGCGTGGTTTACTCTCAATAGCTTTGCAAGCGTTGAGAATATCCAGATGGATATTACCACTGGTGTTGATCTTAGAGTTGATATGGAGAACCATGGTTCCGATATCGAGCTTTATAAGAAGACCATCACCGCAGAGATGATCAACTCCTACCTCACTTCTAACGGTAAGGATACTATGGATAAATTACTGTTAGATCCTGTTACCACCAGAGATGGTATTAAATTCGAAAGTGAGCAGGGAGCGAATAGAGAAGCTAACGAAAACACCTTCCTAGAGTTTGAATGTTATTTTATTGCGTCTAAAGATATGTGGGTACACCTTTCTTCTGATGATGCACCTGACGATATGGAGGGTACTTCAGTTACTACTAAAGAGACAGGTCTTAAGGCGGAAATTGTTCAGGCTGTTCGTGTCAGCTTTGAAGAGGGCGGTAGCGCTGCTATCTACGAACCTAACAGAACATCACCTGTTAATGGTCAGACGACATTCGATCTTACTAAGCCAATGACTTATACTAACGACACTCGTCTGTTCCACCTAAACGAACTTGAACCTGTTAAAGTTACTATCCGTCTTTGGGCTGAGGGTAACGACCCACAGTGTGATAACGATGTTCAGGCTTCGAATGTTGACGTCAATCTCCTGTTCTCAGGTACTGACGAAAACAACACTCCTTTCGGCTGATAATTATATTACATTACTAAATACATACGGAGGTGGCTCAAATGCCATTGTTTAATAAAAAACTCAATAACGACGAGCCGTTTACTCCTGAACAGTTAGAAAGACTTGAAGATAAAGGCGACATAGCCGTTGATAGAGTTCGTAATCGTTCTATATTTGATAGATTTTCTGCTCGCAGAGACAGTAAAGATATCGCATCAGCGGTAAGATGGAAACGCAGAGCAAGAGTTACTCTCATTATTGCTGTTTTAGTTCTGCTTATTCTCTGGATTATCAGCTGGCTGATGACCACTATCGGTGATCTTGTAATATCAGTAGAAAACGGTGCTGCCAGACAGGGTATCGTAATCAGCGAGCATGCTGATGGTTCTGATCCTACTCTGGAGCTTACTGCTAAAAATGTTACTGAAGTTACTAATATTACATATGATTGGCTTCCAACTGACCTTGATACTTCAGGTGATGGTGAGCACAACGGTGAGAACTATCTCGCTTACACTTTCTATCTTACTAATAACGGTAAGGAAACTCTTAACTATGAAAGTCAGCTCAAGTTCACCGGTATCGCTAAGAACGCCGACGAAGCATTACGAGTTATGATTTATAAAAACGGTGAGCCTACTATCTATGCTCAGAAAAATCGTGACGATAGTCAGCTCGAAGAACTTGTTAACTTTGAATTCGTTGAAGGTTCTGACGATTTAAATCTCGAGGATTACGTTTTAATGAACGATAAGACCGAAGGCATCAAACCTGGCCAGACTGATAAATACACTATCGTTACCTGGATTGAAGGTAATGACCCTGAGTGTATTAATGAGATTCTTGGCGGTTACGTAAAGATGCAGTGGTTCTTTAACATCGAAGGCGAAGAGATTTAGGAGCCGAACATCGAAGCTTTTCAAATATTTTGGTATTTACCATATGAGGCGTACTCGTGTGGTCGATATATAATTTAATAAACAATCCCCTGTAGTGTTTTGGGGGATACAAATTAAGGAGGAATTTCTCATGAAAAACACAACATTTAGAAAGAAGGCTTTATTGTCTTCAGTTGCTATGCTCCTCGTTGCTCTCGTAGCTCTTGGTTCTGCAACATTCGCATGGTTCGCTGCTAACCCTAACGCCGATGCTTCAGGTCTTTCAATGAAGACAACTGCTGCTACTGGTCTCGTAGTCAAGACAGATTCTGATGACACATGGTCACATAATGCTGCTCTCTACAAGGGCCAGGAAGATGCTTTCGATCTTCAGCCTGTATCTCAGGAACAGAGTAAACCAGACAACTTCTGGACAATCGCAGCTAAAGATGCTGGTGACGAAGCTCATGATTCAGAGGCTACTATGTCTCCTGCTTCTCTCGGTACTTTCGAATCAGCTGGTTACGTTTACACAGAGCAGGTTTACTTCAGACTTTCTGACGGTTCTGCTGCTACAACAGATAACGTTTACCTCACAGGCATTGAGATCAAGAAAAACGCAGAGAACACAACAACAATGCCAAATGCTATCCGTGTTGCTATTGCTGACAAAGACGGTCACCTCATCGGTACATACTGTCTCACATCTGCTGGTGAACAGGGTACATTAACAACAGCTGCTAAGTCAACTGGTGATTTCGATCCAGCACTCGCTACAGCTGTAGGTTCAACAGGTATTAAAGTTGTTGACGGTGCTGACCTCACATCTGACGCTGCTGATGAAGATAACTTCGTAAAGGTTTACGTATACCTCGATGGTCAGGATGACGCTTGTTATTCAGATAACGTTGGTACTGTAAACGCTGCTGAGATCATCTCTTCAGTAACTCTTGACTTCAAACTTAAGGCTGCTCCAACTCAGGGCTAATCTATAGTTTAAGTTTAGTCTAAACTAATTAACTAAATGTTGTTCGTGCCTCCCTTAGGGGAGGCACAGATGACAACACTTTGCTTCGATATTATTCGAAGTTGCCACAAAATGTGGCATGGGGGATATTCCCGAACCATTTTATATGGTTAAATTTGTGTTGATCAAGGAGTATTTATGAAAGTAGTAAAGGGTATTTTTAATACAATAATTAACATTTTAATAGTTCTGGTTTTAGTTGTATCAGTACTCGTAGCAACATTAGCACTTACTTCTAAATCCTCTGGTATTTCAACAATTTTTGGCTATACAGTTCAGGTTGTCGTCTCTGACTCTATGGCTGGTGGTTCAAGTGAGTATGAGGGTGGCGATTTTGAAAAAGGCGATGTTATCATCGGTAAAGCTACTGATTTTGATTCAACCCGTACTTATAAGGAAGGCGACATTATTACATAC
>JAFVVB010000029.1 GCA_017502425.1 Ruminococcus sp.
CTTGAGTGGTTTGATTACTGGAGAGCATACTGTCGCGACTGGCTGTACTCACTCAACATGAAAGAAGAGAATTTACGTCTTCGCGACCACGACCCTGAGGAGCTTTGCTTCTACTCAAAAGCTACTACAGACTTTGAGTATCTCTTCCCATTCGGTTGGGGCGAGCTGTGGGGTATTGCTGACAGAACCGACTACGACTTAACTCAGCACCAGAACACTTCAGGCAAGAGCTTAGAGTATTTTGACCCTACTGATAACTCAAGATATATTCCATACGTTATCGAGCCTTCTTTAGGTGTAGAAAGACTCTTCCTTTCTATCCTTACGGAAGCTTACGATGAAGAAGTAGTAGACGAAGCTAAAAACGATGTTCGTACAGTACTTAGACTTCATCCTTATCTTGCACCATTCAAAGCTGCTGTACTCCCACTTTCTAAGAAATTAGGGAGCAGGCTGAAGCTCTCTTTGATGATCTTTCTAAAGACTTCATGGTTGAGTACGATGATGCTGGCTCTATCGGTAAACGCTACCGTCGTCAGGACGAAATCGGTACTCCGCTTTGTATCACATACGACTTTGAGTCACTCGAAGATGGCTGTGTTACAGTAAGAGACCGTGACACTATGGAGCAGGTAAGAATCAAAATCGATGAGCTCAAAGCATACATCGCTGAAAAAATCACATTCTGATTTTAATTTATCATGCAATAATTAAAGCACCGAGGTTATACTCGGTGCTTTCTTTTTGCCGTATATTTTACTTTACTCAACACGTGCGAGCATCTTCTGGATAGAAGTAGCGTCCATAATGGTACTTTCACCATCTCGGTCATAGTCAGCGACACTAAATATTTTCGGAACTGAGTAGATAGCCCATAACGAATAAGCCGGCATATCGGATAAAGCGCACTGAATATATGTTGCGTCTAAAATATCAACTCTGTCATCATCGTTGACATCACCCATTTCTCTGCCCAGTTTATTTTCTTCGATAACTTCAACAAAATCAGGACAAAGCTCGATTATAGTATCCACGTTAGCGTTAATAAGGTCGATGAAGGTATCGGTTTTCGGGATATATACCATCAGTCCTGTTTCGCTTTTAGCAAGACCCGGCCCCGAGCAATTATAAAGAGCTCTGTTTCCTACTAAAGCGCCATGACGATACTCCCACGGTTCAGGCAAAATACTACATATCATTAATACCCACTCAGGCTCATCGCTGTTTTCGTCGCTGTAATGGCAGTATTCTCTGTAATTGATTTCCTCGTCAAACGGAGCGTTATACTCCTTAACTCTATCAAAGTACAAGGTGTTTTCGCTATATGGTATATCTTCGTATAATTTATATGTCGCATTGCAGGAAAGAACCGACATAAACACAATACTCATCATAGCAATTAAACTGATTATCTTTTTCATAAAAGCACCTCCGTATGCATTTACTTTTCACTAATAAAACACTAAAGAGTGTGCAAAGTGTTTCACATAGGATAAAAAAATACAGCCTCACCAAAAAGCAAAGCTGTACTAAAAGACACTATACTTCTATCTCACCATCAAAAACTTTAGTCGCAGGACCTGTCATCAATACTCTTTCATCAGTATAGTTAATAATAAGGTCGCCACCACGAAGATGCACAGTAATATCCTCGCCTTTTTTGCAGTAGCCGTTTTCGCACGCAGCAACTACTGTCGCACACGCACCGGTACCACACGCCCATGTTTCACCTGAGCCTCTCTCCCACACTCGCATCTGCAAGGTATGAGAATCGATAACTTTCACAAATTCAGTATTAATCTGCTCAGGAAACGCCTTATGCTTTTCAAAATACGGACCGATTTTTTCAAGCTCTAATGAATCCACATCAAAAACGAAGGTAACACAATGAGGGTTACCCATAGAAACGCAGGTAACGATGTGCTCTTCACCGTTTACTAAAAGAGGTTTAGCTATGATAGTATCACTACCCTCATAAACAGCAGGAATGAGTTCAGTTTTAAGCTCAGCTTTTCCCATATCAACTTCTAAAAGCTCCGCTTTGCCACAAAATGCGGTGATTTTCATATTCTTAATACCGCTTAAAGTTTCAATAGAAACAGTATCTCTGCTTTTATCTTCAAGTATATTATCGTAAACATATTTTCCGACACATCTGACACCATTACCGCACATTTTGCCCTCACTACCGTCAGCGTTGAACATACGCATTTTAGCATCAGCTACGTCACTAGGACAAATAAGTATAACACCATCACCACCGATAGAAAAACGTCTGTCGGAAAGTTTTTTCGCTAAAGCGTTCGGGTCATCGATTTTCTGGTCAAATGCATTAATATAAACGTAATCATTACCGATTCCGTGCATTTTTGTAAATTTCAACATTTTGGTCACCTTTCTAACATATCAATATATATAGATTATATCAAATACTATATGATAATACAACATTAAAGTCAGTTTTTACGACATAACTGTGAGTGCTATGTGCTTGACAAAACCCCTTTGTAATACTATACTTTTGCTGTATTTTTTATTTTATAAGGAGAGCTCTATGATTGATGTTCCTAGCATATTCGGAATAGATGTTTTTAACGAACAGGTAATGAAAGAACGTCTGGATAAAGACACCTATAACGCTTTGAAAGCTACTATAAAAAACGGTGAATCACTTAATATCAATATTGCTAACGCTGTTGCTAAAGCGATGAAAGAATGGGCTATCGAAAAAGGGTGTACTCACTACACCCACTGGTTCCAACCAATGACCGGAATCACCGCAGAAAAACACGACAGCTTTTTAACACCTGCTGATAACGGCAAGGTTATCATGGAGTTTTCGGGTAAAGAACTCGCAAAAGGTGAGTCAGACGCGTCTTCCTTTCCTAACGGAGGAATCCGTGCGACTTTCGAAGCACGTGGATATACCGCATGGGACCCGACTTCCTATGCTTTCATAAAAGACTCTTCACTCTACATTCCTACTGCGTTTATGTCATATACAGGCGAAGTACTCGATAAAAAAACTCCGCTTTTACGTTCTATGGACAGAATCAGCGAAGAGGCAGTACGAGTACTCAAGCTCTTTGGTAAAGATAACGTACTGAGAGTTACCGCTAATGTAGGTGCAGAGCAGGAGTACTTTCTCATCGACCGTAAAATGTACGATAAACGTAAGGACTTAAAATACACAGGTCGTACACTTTTCGGTGCAAAGGCCACTAAAGGTCAGGAACTCGAAGACCACTATTTCGGTGCTATCAAAAACAGAGTATCGATGTTTATGAAAGAGCTCGATGAACAGCTGTGGAGACTCGGAATCTACTCAAAAACCAAGCACAACGAGGTAGCTCCGGCTCAGCATGAGCTTGCACCAATTTTCACTACCACTAACATCGCTACCGACCAGAACCAGCTGACTATGGAAACGATGAAAACAATAGCCAGAAAGCACGGTATGTCGTGTTTGCTCCACGAAAAACCTTTCAAGGGCGTTAACGGTTCAGGTAAACATAATAACTGGTCACTCAACACTAACTTAGGCGAAAACCTTTTGAAACCTGGCAAAAAGCCGGAGGAAAACACTCAGTTTTTACTGTTTTTAGCAGCAGTAGTAAAAGCAGTTGATGAGCATCAGGATTTGCTCAGACTTTCCGTTGCAACCGCAGGTAACGACCATCGTTTAGGCTCAAGCGAAGCTCCTCCTGCTATCATCTCGATGTATCTGGGTGATGATTTAGAGGCTATTGTGGACGCTATCATCAGACACGAAGACTACGAATCACACGGTAAGGTTTTAATGCAGACAGGTGTTGAATCTATGCCTGACTTCAAAAAAGACACTTCTGACAGAAACCGTACTTCTCCGTTCGCTTTCACGGGTAATAAGTTTGAATTCCGTTCACTCGGTTCTTCTATCAGCATTTCATGTCCTAACATTATGCTCAACACTATCGTTGCGGATACACTTTCTCAGTTTGCTGACAAACTCGAAAAAGCCGAGAACTTCAACTCAGCGTGCCGTAGTCTTATAAGAAAAACATTCAGAGAACACAGACGTATTATTTTCAACGGCGACGGATATACTGACGAGTGGGTTGAAGAAGCAAAACGCAGAGGACTTCTTAATCTTGAGAACACTCCTGATGCATTAAAGCACTTCATCGACGAGAAAAATATTGAGCTTTTTGAGAGAAACCATATCTACGGCAAAAAAGAGATATACGCACGTTACGAGATTCTGCTTGAAAACTACTCTAAGGTTATATCTATCGAAGCCCAGACTATGATAAATATGGCTAAAAAAGATATTTTCCCTGCTGTTTCTAGATTCACGGGAGATTTAGCTAAGACTATTATCAACAAAAAAGCAGTAAGTACCAGCATACCTACTGATGAAGAAGAAAAGCTTCTGATGAATATGTCTGCGCTTCTGTCACAGTTTTCAAAACTCACTGATAAACTTGATGAAAATCTCGATAAAGCTTTAAGCTTTAAAACTGATCCGCTCACTCTTTCTATTTACTATCGTGATAACGTACTATCCGTTATGAATGAGTTAAGAGATATAAGCGATACTATGGAAACTGATATGGCTACCGAATACTGGCCTTATCCTTCCTATGGTGATATGCTTTATAGTGTGCAATAAAAAAAGCCCCGACTTATGTCGGGGTTTTAGTTTTATCAGTTGTTTTTAAAAAACGCTACGGCTACTGCACCGGGACCTATATGAGTACCGATTGTACTACCGATGATTTCGCTGTTTAGCTCTGATTTTGCAAAAGCCCAGAGCTCCTTGCTGTCTTCAACGTACTTTTTGAGCAGTACATCGGAAAGACCGGTGTAACCTAAAAGCACAGGTTTATCAAAATCAACACCGCCTGCTTTTTCAATCTCCAAAACTAAAAGATTGTTACCCTGTTTAGAACCTCTTGCTTTTCCGAGCATCTTTATCTCGCCATTATCTACGCATACGACTGGTTTGATATTAAGTACACCGCCCGCAAACGCAACAGCAGCAGAAATTCGCCCACCCTTTTTGAGGTATTCTAAAGTATCGAGCATAGCAACGATAATAACATTCTGCTTTTCTTTTTCGAGCTTTTCCACAATTTCTTGCGCTGAAAAGCCACCATTTGCCATATTCACAGCCATCTCGACAAGTATGCCTGCTCCGATAGCAACAGATGCGCTATCTACTACAAAAATATTATCGTAATCCTCAGCCGCAATAGTTGCACTCTGATATGTGCCCGAAAGTTTACTGGACAATGTTATAACAACTGCGCTGTCACCTGACTCTTTCACCTTATCAAAATAAGGAACAAAAGAAGCCGGTGTCGCTTGACTAGTAGTAGGGATAACATCGCTTTCGATAAGTTTTTCGTAAAACATCTTATTATCAATTGTAACACCGTCGATGAATTCCTCTTCACCGAATCGAAGTGTCAACGGTACGATTTCAACCTTTTCTTTAACAGCAGGGATTAAATCTGCTGTTGAGTCTACTATAATTCTTACGCTCATTATATTCTCCTTTTATTATCAGGGGATACTTACGACGGAATTCCTTCTTCACTTAGTTTTTTCAGGTTAGTAGCTATTAATTCAAGTGAATCGTAAAAGTTGGCACGGTCTTCTTCGCTCAGTCCTTTTCCGGCAAGCTCCACCGCAAGGTCAATACGCTCTTTTACATGCTCAGCGGCTCTTTTGCCTTCGTCGGTGAGCTTGAGTAATCCTCTGTAAAGATTCTTACCGACAGACTCTTTTACTACCAGACCTTTTTTCTCCATAATTGACATCATACGTGATACATCCGCTTTATCTTTACCGCAAAGCTCAGAAAGCAAAGGTGCAGTAATGCCTTCTTCGTATCTGTACAGCGTAGTGAGATACGTAGCGTGAGGACCTTTCAGCGAGTACTTAGCCATCTCGTCAGCAGCGAGTTTATGCCAGTATCGCGAAACTTCAAATATAGCAAATGAAAAACGTTCGAATCTGTCAACCATAGTAATTCCCCTTTTTAGATGTTGAATGTTCAACATCTCGTATTATAAAGCATAAATTCAATTATGTCAACAAAACGCCCATATCATAGGATACAGGCGTCAGTATAGTTATTTAGTTAAGTACCGATATACCATCTATATCAAGAGCAAAATACGGTGCACTTCGAAAATAACTCTCGTGGAAATATCCGTCGAAAATCGCTCCGTACTCGTCGGCAATTTCGTCACCGTCGGTATCGATAGCATAAGCTGCGTTGATTTTTTCAGCTTCTACTGTAAAAGTAGAGGTGTTAAATACATGAAGCTTCTCGGCTTTTATAGCATCGACTACTCTTTTTACCTCTTCCTTAGTGCCTTTAGCACAACAATCAGAAAGCTTTGTTATGTCAACAGCGCCTACCACATAGCCGTCTGCCCAGTCTTGCTGGAGTTTTTCGTCATTGAAAACAGCGTTCAAAAGTTCTTTATAGTACACTGACCACACGTGCGTTGACGATGTTAGAGCGCCTTTAGCGCTTACCTTAGTAAGGTCAGTCAAATATCCCACACAGTAGCATTTCTTAGAACCCTCAAGTGCTTTATCAACAGCTTTAGCAACACCATCGGTAGTGGAGTGCTGACCGATAACCACACAACCCTGAGATATGAGATACTTTGCTGTTTCTTCGTCTTTTTTAGCATCGTTTGATTTATTAGTGTACTGTACCGCCATGGAAACATTCTCAAAAACAGATTTCACACCGAGATAAAACGCAGTATAGCTTGATTTTACCGCAGCACTCGGAGAAGTTCCGACATAGCCGATTTTCACGTTACCGTCATTGTTGTAGTTATCTTTTGAAAGTAAGCCTTCCGCATCAAGCTCTTTGATTTTCATTCCCGCCACAACACCCGCTACATATCGCGACTCAAAGATGTATGTATACGCGTTGAAAAAATTAGAACGGTCAACATCTTTAGCAGTATCACCCGAGATAGCAACGAAAGTGGTTTTAGGAAACTCTTTAGCCGCCTGCTCCATATATGACTGGTGATTATAGTCAGTAGAAATAATGACTTCATACTCATTTTCAGAAAGCTCTGCTATCTTATCATAGCAAGTGTCATCAGTTTCAACCAAGTACTCAAAACTCATTTCTTCAGTAGAGATATTAAGCTCTTTTGCTGCGTCTTTGATACCTTTAACGTGAGATATCGCAGTAGGGTCGTCTTCTGAACCTTTCATCAAAACCGCTACTTTCATAGTAGGTGCAGGTTCGGTAGACGGCTGGGTCTGCGAATTCGTAGCAGTATTAGTAACATCATTATCGCACGCTACTAAACTAAGCGTAAAAATACAAACAAGCAGCAACGCAAGTATTTTTTTCATTTTAGTAATGCCTCCCAAAAGTTGGAAACAAAAAGTTTTCGTAATCTTTTAAAATAACAGACATATTATACCTTTTGTTTTGCTAATAAGCAAGAGAATTGATAAAAATCATCATTCTCTACACATAATCCCCCTATAATCAGGTATTCTTTCTCACTATTTCTCATTTTATCATCTCTAAAACTTGAAAGATGAATAAAAAAGGAGTATGATATGCTATGTATGAATTTTTCGTTTTTTGAAGGTGAATATATGTACGATATTTTAAACACCAAAAAACTATGTGAAAACATTTACTCTATGGTTGTCAAAGCACCGAGAGTTTCAAGACACTGTTTACCGGGTCAGTTCGTTATTGTCAGAAGTGATGAAAACTCTGAACGAATCCCGCTGACTATATGCGATTATAGCAGAGAAAACGAGACTATAACCTTAGTATTTCAGGTTATCGGTGCGTCCACTATGAATCTGGCTATGCTTAAAAGTGGTGAAACACTTCACGATATAGCAGGACCTTTAGGTAAAGAGTCCGAGCTTTGCAACACCGACCTTGATACCCTTAAGGCTAAAAACATTCTTTTTGTTGCGGGTGGTCTGGGCGTTGCTCCTGTTTACCCTCAGGTGAAATGGCTCAATGATAATGACATAGGCTGTGACGTAATAGTTGGTGCTAAAACCAAAGACCTCGTTATTTACGAAGATGAGATGAGAAAAGTATGCACCAACTTATACATAACCACCGACGATGGTTCTTACGGTGAAAAGGGCCTTGTTACTGATATGGTAGAAAATTTAGTGAATAATCACTCTAAAAACTACGATTTATGTATCGCTATCGGTCCGATGATTATGATGAAATTTATGTGCCTTACTACTAAAAAGCTCGGTATTCCTACTATTGTCAGCCTCAACCCTATTATGGTTGACGGTACGGGTATGTGCGGTGCATGCAGAGTTACTGTTGATGGTAAAGTCAGATTCGCGTGTGTTGACGGTCCTGAGTTTGATGGTCATAAGGTTGATTTGACGAAGCTATGAAACGCCAGCAGATGTACAAATCAAGCGAAGGTAGAGCTTATCTTAAAGAAAAAGAAGGCGACACCCACCACGGTGGATGTGGTTACTGCGGAGGTGAACAGTGATGGATATGACTAAAAAAGTTTCTATCCGTGAGCAGGACCCAAAAGTCAGAACTAAAAATTTTGACGAAGTGTGTTTAGGATACAGCAGCGAAGAAGCTGTTTTGGAAGCTACTCGTTGCTTAGAATGTAAAAACCCACTTTGTGTCATGGGCTGTCCTGTCAGCGTTCCTATCCCTGAATTCATCTCAAAAATCAAGAAAGGTGAATTTTTAGAAGCGTTCAGCATCATCAGCGAATGCAACACACTTCCTGCAATATGTGGTCGTGTGTGCCCTCAGGAATCCCAGTGCGAGGGAAAATGCATCAGAGGCATCAAGGGCGAATCTATCGCTATCGGTAAACTCGAACGTTTTGCGGCTGATTTTGCGAGAGAAAAGAGTATCCGTCCACCTCATAAACACGATAAAAACGGCAAAAAGGTTGCTATTATCGGCTCAGGTCCTTCCGGACTTGCGTGTGCAGGCGACTTAGTTAAATATGGTTATGACGTTACTGTATTCGAAGCACTCCACGAACCGGGCGGTGTGCTGGTTTATGGTATTCCTGAATTCAGACTTCCTAAAGACGACGTTGTTAAGAAGGAAATAGATTTTATAAAGCATATGGGTGTTAAGTTCGAAACTAATACCATCATCGGTAAATCTATTACAATCGACCAGTTGTTTGACGAAGAGGGTTTTGATGCTGTTTTTGTTGGTTCGGGTGCAGGACTTCCTAAATTTATGGGTATAAAAGGAGAAAATGCTAATGGTGTTTTCTCTGCTAACGAGTACTTAACACGTTCAAACCTCATGAGAGCTTTTTCGGAAAACTCCACCACCCCTATCATGCGTGCTAAAAAAGCAGTAGTAGTAGGCGGCGGTAACGTAGCTATGGACGCCGCACGTACAGCTTTAAGACTCGGTTCCGAAGTTCACATCGTATACAGAAGAAGTGAGAATGAGCTTCCTGCCCGTAAAGAAGAAGTCCACCACGCTAAGGAAGAGGGCATCATCTTTGATATACTCACTAATCCTACTGAAATTCTGACTACTGATGACGGCTGGGTCAAAGGGGTTAAATGCATAAAAATGGAACTGACTGAACCTGACGAATCAGGCAGACGCAGACCTGTACCGATAGAAGGCTCTGAGTTCACCATTGATGCCGATATGGTTATCATGTCCTTAGGCACTTCCCCTAACCCACTTATCGCTTCAACCACAAAAGGTCTTGATACCGATAAAAGACAGTGTATTATAGCTGATGAATACACAGGTCAGACCAGTAGAGAAGGTATTTTTGCGGGTGGTGATGCGGTAACCGGCGCTGCTACCGTAATTTTAGCTATGAGTGCCGGACGATCGGCTGCTGTGGGCATCCACAACTATCTTTCATCAAAATAACGCAATTTTTACGATTAAATATTGCAAATATGCCACATAAATCGCCAAAAAATGTGCATATTTCTATCAAAAATTGAAAAATTACAGAAAAATCTTGCATTTTCATACCTCTGGCTCTATAATGGTATTGGTGCAAGATTTTTGTTTTTAATTTCGCTCTCTGATATGCATTTTTCACGCAGAATTTTAGTAATATATCAGAGATGCACTACTAAATTAGTATATTATTTTTAGGAGGATATCACTATGTCTTATGTTGATGAAGTATTGGCAAAAGTTAAGGCTAAGAACGCAGGCGAGACTGAGTTCTTACAGACAGTAGAAGAAGTTTTAAATTCTTTAAGACCTGTTATCGAAGCTAACGAAGAAATGTATAAAAAGCAGGCTTTACTCGAGAGAATGTGCGAACCTGAAAGACAGGTTAAGTTCAGAGTTCCTTGGGTAGACGATAACGGTCAGGTACAGGTTAACACAGGTTACCGTGTACAGTTCAACTCTGCTATCGGTCCTTATAAGGGCGGTCTCAGATTTGCTCCTAACGTATATATCGGTATCATCAAGTTCTTAGGTTTTGAGCAGATCTTCAAAAACTCACTTACAGGCCTTCCTATCGGCGGCGGTAAGGGTGGTTCTGACTTTGACCCTAACGGTAAATCAGACGCTGAAATCATGAGATTCTGCCAGTCATTTATGACAGAGCTTTACAGACATATCGGCCCTGAAACTGACGTTCCTGCTGGTGATATGGGCGTTGGCGCTAGAGAAATCGGCTATATGTTCGGTCAGTATAAGAGAATTACTGACAGATTTGACGGTGGCGTTTTAACAGGTAAAGGCCTTACATACGGCGGTGCTTTAGGTAGAGCTGAAGCTACTGGTTACGGTATCGTATGGTACGCTGAAGAAATGCTCAAATACAACGGCGATTCACTCGAGGGTAAAAAAGTTGCTATCTCAGGTTTCGGTAACGTTGCTTGGGGTACTGCTAAGAAGCTCACAGACCTCGGTGTTAAGTGTGTTACTATCTCAGGTCCTGACGGTTACATCATCGACGAAGACGGTGTAAACACAGAAGAGAAGTGGCAGTGCATGTTAGACCTTAGAAACTCAGGTCAGAACATCGTTGCTCCATACGCTGAGCGTTTCCCTAACGCTAAGTTCATCGCTGGTAAGAAACCATGGGAGTATGCTGACGCTGATCTCTACATCCCATGTGCTACTCAGAACGAAATCCGTATCGAAGACGCTAAGGCTCTCGTTGCTTCAGGTACAAAGTACGTTTGCGAAGGCTCTAACATGCCTACAACTAACGAAGCTTTAGAGTACCTCATGGACAACGGCGTTATCGTTGGTCCTGCTAAGGCAGCTAACGCTGGTGGTGTTGCTACATCATGTATCGAGATGGGTCAGAACGCTGGTAAGACAGTATTCTCATCAGAACAGGTATTAGACCAGCTCCACTCAATCATGGTTAACATCCACAAAGCTTGTGCTGATGCATCAATCAAATACTACGGTAAGTACGACCTCGTTAAGGGTGCTAACATCGCAGGTTTCGAGAAGGTTGCTGACGCTATGCTCGCTCAGGGTGTTGTTTAATAACTCCTATAACTTAACATAAAATTAAGCTCCTACCGATTTTGGTAGGAGCTTTTCTTTTGCTCTTTTCTATTTATTACTTTATTTCTGTTTTCCAAAGTCCGTGGATATTACAGTAAGCGTATACTGCCACCGGTTTCTCGTCAGCTAAAGCAAAGGTAACCTCTGGCTCAGCACCAATTTCAAGGCACTTGCGCTGGCCACCTCTGTCAGTCTGAAGATATACCCACATGATGAGGTGTTCAGAAAGCATAGGATGAGCAACATCTCCGATTTTAACATTAACCTTATCTGTGTCAACGCTTACAACAGGAAGATGCTTCTCAACACTAGCTTCTTCAGTATTAGGCACAAGTTCTACCATTTTAGTGCCACAGCACATCATAGGTACACCTGCATTATGAATTAGTCCCACAATGTTGCCACAATGTTCACATACAAAAAATCTTATTTCACACATAATAATACCTCCGGTTTTTATATTATTTTATTAATTATCTTGATAAATATTCCTCGGCGTAGTGCGCAGCCACAGCACCATCACTTACAGCAGTCACTACCTGTCTTAACACTTTAGTCCTGACATCACCCACAGCAAAAACACCGTCCACGTTGGTTTTAGTAGACTCGTCTGCTACTATATATCCACCGCTATCAAGCTCAAGCTGACCAGAAAGAAACTCAGTAACAGGCTTACGTCCGATGCTGATAAAAACTGCATCGCACTCTACTTCACGCTTTATACTTGTTTTCGTATCAATCATCGTCACAGAAGACACTTTATCGTTATCTGTATCAATTCTTCCTAAAACGCTATTATAGCAGAATTCAATATTATCAGCTTTCATAATCGGGTCGTGATATATCTTAGTGGCTCTTAGTACATCTCTGCGGTGCACAAGATAAACCTTTTTGCAAAGATGAGAAAGATATAGTGCATCGGATACAGCGGAATTTCCGCCACCGACTACCACGACTACCTTGTCCTTATAGAATCTGCCATCGCAGTGCGCACAGTAATGAACCCCTCTGCCCAAGAGCTCTTGTTCGTTTTCAAGTCCTAGTTCACGAGGATTAGCACCCGTTGCAATAATAATGGTTTTAGAAAAAACGCTACCTGAAAAAGCAGTTTTTATTTCCTTGATTTCACTTTTTAAATCAACTGAAACTACCTCATCGTACATAGTCTTAGTGCCAAAACGTTCAGCGCCTTTTTGCATATCGGACGAAAGCACGAAGCCGTCAATACCCTGAGGAAAACCAGGATAGTTATCAATAACATCAGTCAGAGTCATCTGACCGCCAACCGACATTTTCTCCAGAATTACTGTATCAAACCCCGCACGTGATGAATAAAGTGCCGCAGTATAACCCGCAGGTCCACCACCGATAATAGCCACATCATAAATATGTTCCATATCTGCACCCATCACTTAGTCAAGCATAGATAGTATAGCAGCCTTTGGTTTTGCGCCCATAGACTTATTAACAACCTCACCGTTACGCAAAACAACCAAAGTAGGTATACTCATAACCGAGAATGCTGCTGCAAGTTCCTGCTCCTCATCGACATTGATTTTACCAACCAGTATATCAGGATTTTCCTCAGCGATTTCTTCAATAATCGGTCCTACCATTCTGCAAGGACCACACCAATCGGCGTAAAAATCAAGCAAAACGGTTTTATCGCTGTTTTTAACGTCAAAAAAATTATCTTTAGTTACTTTTAGTACTGACATACTCATACATCCTTTCCTTTTTATTATGTCCTATATGTCTAGAACTTTTCCATTTCTAGTATAACATAAAAAAGTTTTGTTTGTAAATAAAAAAAGGCCCATAAATAAGGACCTTTTTATTGCTATACTAATGTAGCATATAAAACCGCTTTGATGGTGTGCATACGATTTTCAGCCTCGTCGAAAACGATAGAGTTTTCGCTCTCGAATACTTCGTCGGTAACTTCCATACATGTTATACCGAATTTTTCGTTAATCTCTTTTCCGATGGTGGTTTTCAAATCGTGAAAAGCAGGTAAGCAGTGCATGAATTTACAGTTTTCTCCTGCGTTATCCATAAGGGCTTTATTCACCTGATACGGAGAAAGCTCTTTGATTCTCTCCTCCCATACTGAGTCAGACTCACCCATAGAAACCCACACGTCGGTGTAGATTACGTCAGCACCTTTAGTAGCTGTCATAGGGTCTTCAATAAACTCTAACGTAGCTCCGGTACTTTCAGCGACAGTCATACATTCTTTAACGAGTTCATCGCTAGGGAAGTGCTTTTTAGGAGCACACGCAACGAAATGCATGCCCATCTTAGCACAACCTACCATAAGCGAGTTACCCATATTATATCTTGCATCGCCCATATAAACGAGTTTTTTACCTTTCAGTTCTCCACAGTGCTCTCTGATAGTAAGAAAGTCAGCAAGAATCTGAGTCGGATGGAATTCATTAGTAAGACCATTATACACAGGAACATCTGAGTATTTAGCTAAATCCTCGACAATTTCCTGACCGAAACCACGATACTCGATAGCATCGTACATACGCGAAAGAACACGTGCAGTATCAGCAATAGACTCTTTCTTTCCTATCTGCGAACCACTCGGATCAAGATACGTAGGATGCATACCTAAATCGGCAGCAGCCACTTCGAACGCACAACGAGTTCTGGTTGAAGTCTTTTCAAAAATGAGGGCGATACTCTTGCCCTCGCACACACGGTGCGCAATACCGTTTTTCTTCTTTTCTTTGAGCTCTTTTGATAAATCGAGCAGATAATTAATTTCATCACTACTGAAATCAAGTAATTTCAGAAAATCTTTATTTTTAAGCGACATAATAATTCTCCTTTATGCACACGCTGATTTTATGATATCGACTGCTTTTTTGAGTAATTCAAAATCGATATTAAGAGCAGGAAGAAGTCGCAACTTGTCTTTAGCAGAAAGACACAGAACTCCATTTTCCATACATTCTTTAATGACATCAGACACGTTTTTCTTGAGTTTGATGCCAATCATCAAACCCATTCCGCTGAGACTCTCTACACCATTTGCGTTACTTAAATTCTCAAAAATATACTCACTTTTAGCTCTTACTTCTTCTAAAAGTTTATCATCAATACGATTAATAACCGAAAGTGCTCCTGCACATGCAATCGGGTTACCACCGTATGTAGAACCGTGGTCACCGAAGCCTAAAGTATTCTGAGCTTTCTCCCCCACTACGCAAGCGCCGATAGGAAGCCCTCCTCCTAAGCCTTTAGCAGTAGTGAAAACGTCAGGCTTAATACCGTAGTTCATATATGAATAAAGCTTACCGCTACGTCCGTTACCTGTCTGGACTTCGTCAACAATGAGCAGAATATCGTTAGCGTTAGCGTACTCATAAACTGCTTTGACAAACTCCTCGTCAAGCTTAATCACTCCGCCTTCACCCTGAACACACTCTATCATAATAGCACACACATCGTGCTCTTTTGCTTTGCTGAGGACATCATCGATATCGTTAGCCTTTGCGTGCACAAAGCCACCTGGAAGCGGATTAAAAAGCTCATGATAATGCTCTTGACCGGTAGCACTCAAAGTTGCTAACGTTCTGCCGTGAAAGCTATCGTTTAATGTCAGGATATTATATCTGTCACTACCTTTGTCGCTTGTGTATTTTCTCGCAATTTTAATCGCACATTCGTTAGCCTCAGCACCTGAGTTTGAGAAAAACACTTTTGACATATCAGTTTTTTCACATATAGCCTTAGCTAAAAGTGCACACGGAGAAGTGTAGTAGAGATTTGACACATGCTGTAATGTAGTGAGCTGGGAGCTTACCGCCTCTACCCATTCATCATCAGCTATGCCAAAAGCCGTAACACCGATACCGGTAGTCATATCTATGTACTCTTTGCCGTTTTCATCGTACACAAGCGAACCTTTGCCTTTAGTAAGCAGTAAATCAAAACGGTTGTACGTATTGAGTACGTATTCTTTATCTATTTTTTTTACGTTCATGTTTATCGCCTCTGATCATAGTACCGGCACCTTCGTTAGTTAATAGCTCCATAAGTATAGAGTGTGGAACACGTCCGTCCATAATAACGACGTTCTTAACTCCTTTATATATAGCCTCTATACAGCATCCGATTTTAGGAATCATACCACCTTTAATAGTACCGTCTTTATAAAGATTCTGAGCTTCTTCCACAGTAAGTCCTGTGATTAAAGTATCAGGGTCATTTTTATCTCTTAATACGCCCTCGATATCGGTCATCATAATAAGTCTTTCGGCATTAAGCGCACCTGCGATATGAGCAGCTGCGGTATCGCCGTTGATGTTATATGCGTTGCCTTCTTTATCACATCCGATGGTAGAAATAACAGGAATATATCCGTTATCGAGTAAGTCTTCAACAGGCTTGATGTTAACATTGGTAATCTCACCGACATACCCAAGTCGCTCGTCTTTTACTTTAGCCTGAATGAGCATACCGTCCATACCGGAAATACCCATAGCTTTACCGCCTTTGGCTTCAAGCATATTAACAAGTGTTTTATTTACTTTACCTGCTAAAACCATCTGAACAATATCAACTGTTTCTTTATCGGTGACTCTGAGTCCATCAACCCACTTAGGCTCTTTACCGAGTTTTGACATAATATCGTCAATGTCAGGACCGCCACCATGAACTAAAACTACTTTTATACCGATAAGCCATAAAAGCACTAAGTCTTCCATTACCTGCTGTTTGAGTTCATCGTCTATCATAGCGTTACCGCCGTATTTAACAACGATAACCTTGCCGTTATAGCGTTTGATATACGGAAGCGCTTCAGTAAGCACCTGAGCTCTGTCCGGATTTGATAAATTAATAGTATGCATAGTTTACCTCTTATGTACGGTAGTCACCGTTGATTTTAACGTAATCGTAAGTTAAGTCGCATCCCCATGCTTTTGAACTATACTTTCCATCACCTACGGAAACTAAAATTTCTATATCTTTCTCGAGCAGGATTTCTTTAGCTTTTTCCTCGGAAAACTCTACTCCTGCTCCGTCTTTACACACTAAAATCTCGCCTTTTGCGGATTTAAAAGAAACGTCTACTTTACTGACGTCAACGTCAGCTTTGCTGTATCCGATAGCACACAGCACTCTGCCCCAGTTAGCATCCGCGCCAAACATAGCAGCTTTAAGGAGGCTTGAACAAATAACACTTTTAGCAACAGTCTTTGCAGTTAAAAGTGTATCGGCACCACTACATGTGCACTCGAGCATTTTAGTAGCACCTTCGCCGTCACCTGCTATCATTTTACACAGTGTCATAGTTACGGTATTGAGTGCTTTCATAAATGTATTAAAATCGTCGCCCTCACAGTTAATCTCGTCGTTTTCTGCCATACCGTTACACATAACAGCGACCATATCGTTGGTTGATGTATCTCCGTCAACTGAGAGCATATTGAAAGTACAGTCAACATCAGATGACAGTGCTTTCTGAAGCATATCACGACTGATACAGACATCACTGGTAATGAACACAAGCATAGTAGCCATATCAGGGTGAATCATACCGCTTCCTTTAGCGATACCACCGATGTGACATATCTTACCAGAAAGCTCAAACTCAACAGCTACTTCCTTTTCAACTGTGTCAGTAGTCATAATAGCTGACGCACAGTCAAATGAACCATCATAGCTAAGTTTAGAGCTGAGCTCGTCGATAGCGTTTTCTATCGGAGTGATAGAAAGAGGCTGACCGATAACACCAGTAGATGCAACGATAACATCTTTAGCATAAATGTCAGTAGCCTTCTCAACAAGCTCGCACATTTTAGTAGCGATTTCAATGCCATCAGCGTTACAAGTATTTGCGTTACCTGAGTTGCACACTACTGCCTGAGCGTAACCGTCAGAAATATTATCTTTAGTAACAGTAAGCGGAGCACCTTTTACTAAATTTTTAGTATATACAGCACACGCTACCGCCTTTTCATCGCTCACAATAAGAGCTAAATCTTTTTTACTCTGATTTTTACGGATTCCACAATGCATACCGGAAGCTTTAAAGCCTTTTGATGCACACACACCGCCTGAAACTATTTTCATAAAAAACTTCCCTTTAAATATTTAGTCCTGTGCATTCGTCTACATTAAGCAGAATATTCATATTCTGAATAGCAGAGCCTGATGCACCTTTTCCAAGATTATCAAAACGTGATACTAAAAGTATTCTGTCGTCATTACCGCAGACAGTAATCTGCATATCGTCTTTAAACGATAAAGCGTTAGATGACATAAATCCATCTTCGCTGCATTCATCATCAAAATGAACTACTTTGCCCGTATATACAGATTTATATACATCTTTGATATCATTGATATTACCGTTTACGTCCGATTTAAATATCGGTACGGTGACCTGCATACCTGAGTAAAAATCACCCACAACAGGACAAAAAGCAGGGGCAACTTCGAGGTCACACACCTTCACCATCTCGGGAATGTGCTTGTGTGACTGAGTAAGTCCGTACATTCTCGGAGCGTCTAACAAAACGTTACGCTCTGCTTCTTCATACTGAGCTATCATCTGCTTACCGCCGCCAGAATAACCGGTGAGTGAAAAGCACGAAAGATTAGCGTCTTTTCTGAGTATCCCCGCTTTAGTAAGCGGTGCGATAAGTGCATTAAAACCGCTTGCATGACATCCCGGATTTGCGATTCGTTTAGAGTTTCTTATGACATCATAAGACTCTAAAAGCTCAGCAAAGCCGTAAGTGAAGTCTTCATTAACTCTATGAGCAGTAGAAGTATCAATAACAGCGGTGTTTTTATTTTCAATAAGAGACACTGCTTCAATAGCCGCTTTATCAGGCAAACATAAAAAAGCAATATCACAGCTGTTTAGCGCTTCTCTTCTAGCGTTTATGTCTTTTCTTAGCTCGTCGCTTAAAATAATAAGCTCTAAATCCTTGCGCTCTCTGAGTCTGTCAAAAATCCTCAGTCCCGTAGTACCTGCGCTTCCATCTATAAAAACTTTAGTCATATATCAAAGATTCTCTTTCACAAATTTTATTTGCATTTTCACAGAATCGGCAGATGTACCTCCGACGCTGATACGTTTATTGACACAAGTGATAAGGTCAATATCGTTATATAAATCTTCTTCGAAAAGCTCTGAATACTCTTTATACTTTTCGAGAGAAATGTCTTCTAAAATAGTATTGTTTTCGATACAGTAAGCTACTATGCTACCTGAAATCTTATACGCACTTCTGAAAGGCAGACCTTTCTTTACCAAGTAGTCCGCTAAATCAGTAGCGTTGATAAAACCTTCGCTTGCTGCTTTTTTCATATTATCTGAAAGTACTGTCATAGTATCAATCATAGGAGCGAAAACTTTAAGACACATTTTCACGGTTTCACACGCATCAAAAATGCTCTCTTTATCTTCCTGCATATCTTTGTTATAAGCAAGTGGCAAACCTTTGAGCATAGTGAGTGTAGCCATTAAATCGCCATAAACTCTCGCGGTTTTTCCTCTTACGAGTTCTGCCATATCAGGGTTCTTTTTCTGAGGCATAATTGATGAACCGGTGGTGTAGCTGTCAGAAAGTGAAATAAATTTGAACTCCCAGCTTGACCACTGAATAAGCTCCTCGGAAAAACGAGAAAGATGCATCATCAGTAAAGCGATTGATGAGAGCATCTCAACGCAGAAATCTCTATCGGAAACACCGTCTAAAGAATTCAGCGCGATAGAATCAAAGCCGAGTTGCTCTGCTTCAAAATATCTGTCAGTATCATATGTAGTACCCGCAAGAGCACAACATCCGATAGGAGATACATTCA
>JAFVVB010000030.1 GCA_017502425.1 Ruminococcus sp.
CTGATACTCTCCTCATCAGATATAAAGAAACCAGACGTAAACATCCTCTTTCAAGCGAACTTGCTAACGGCTCTATCGAAAAGGCTGTTGAGCTTGAGCTTGAGTTAATGAAACCTGTCAAAGCTATTTCCGACCATGTCATCGATACTTCATATATGACACCTAAACAGCTTAAAGAACGTGTTTCTACTATGTTCTCTCAGGGAACAGATAACGGAATGCTGGTTACTTGTATGTCTTTTGGATTTAAATATGGTATCCCTATGGAAGCTGACCTTATTTTTGATGTCAGATGTTTACCTAATCCTTTCTACATCAAAGAACTTAAGCATAAAACAGGTCTTGATGAAGACGTCAGAAAGTATATTCTTGACTTCGAGGTTACTCAGCAGTTCGTTGAAAAATTACTTAACTTTATCGATTTTTCCATCCCGCTTTATAAAGAGGAAGGAAAGAGCGAAGTCGTTATTGGTATTGGTTGCACAGGCGGTAAACACCGTAGTGTTACTCTTGCACGACTTATAAACAGCCACTTGATTGAAAATAATCAGCAGTCAGCTATTCATCACAGGGATATTTGGAAGGCATAATTACGTCTCTGTGTTGAGAGGAGTTATTATGTCATTTGCATTAGAAACTAAAAAGGAATTATGCTCCTTTGCGTCTACGAACGCTGAGGTTTTACATAGCGAACTTTACGCTATGATGCTATTGTGTAGGGATTTTTCTAAGGATAAGATTGTATTTAAGACCGAGAATAAATTCAGCGCTAATCGTTTTGTTAGCTTGTGTACGATGCTTTTTTCTCCTATAATCGAGAGAACTAATCCGCTTACTAATAACCAGAAGGTTTATACCGTGAAGATAATTGACTCCAATGATTGTGCTCGTATTTTCGATTATTATGGACACGATGAACGTGATGTTAATTTAAGAGTCAATAGAGCTAATATTTTAGACGATGAGTGTGAGAGAGCTTTTTTACGTGGTATATTTTTAGCGTGCGGCTCGGTGACTGATCCTGATAAGGGATACCACTTAGAGCTTTGTGTAGTACATAGAAATCTCTGTGCTGATGTGTGCAGTGTAGTTTCTGATATTGAAGATTGTTTTATTAACTTCAAACAACTTAACCGGCACGGGTCCTACATAGCGTACTTAAAAGATAGTGAGCAGATTACTGATTTTCTGACACTTATGGGGGCTACTAATTCGGCTATGGCTGTGATGGGAGCAAAAGCATTGAAGCAAATCAGAAACAGCGCTAACAGACGCACTAATTCTGAATTTGCTAATCTTCAGAAAGTAGCGTCCGCTTCTGCTAACCAGATTAAAGCCATTAACAAACTTAAAGCAAACGGGAAATTTCTTACACTAAGCGACGAACTAAAAACCGTCGCACAGCTACGCATCGATTACCCTGAACTATCTTTAAGAGATATGGGGGAGATGCTTGACCCTAAAATTTCACGTAGCGGTGTTAATCACCGACTTACTAAATTGATTCAACTATCGCAAGAGGATGATTGATATGAGTAAAGAACTTACATTTGAAAAAGCTAACCAGCAACTTGAAGAAATTGTATCGAAAATGGAAAAAGGCGATGAGCCTTTGGATGAGTGCATGAAGCTTTACGAAGAAGCATATAAGTTACTCATTTTCTGCACCGAAAAGCTTGAGAGTTGTAAAGGTCAGATTATCGATATTAACGATAGAATAGAGAAAGTAAGACCTGAAAAAGACAGTCTTTTTGAAGATTGAGGGATGAATTATGTCAAAAGCTAACGATTACCAGATATTGATTGAAAAATCGCTTAAAAACTATCTGCCACACGGAAACTTTACCGAGCAGACATTGATTGACTCTATGGAGTATTCTTTAATGTGTGGTGGTAAACGTATACGACCACTACTCACATTGCTTTTTTGTGAGCTTTGCGGCGAAGATGTTAATAAAGCTTTACCATATGCGTGTGCAGTTGAGATGATACACACTTATTCTCTTATACATGACGATATGCCGTGTATGGATGATGATGACTACCGCAGAGGAAAACCATCTAACCATAAAGTGTATGGTGAAGATATTGCTACACTTTCTGGTGATGCACTCCAGAGTCTTGCTTTTGAAATTATGCTCTGTGACGAAGCGGTAGAGAAAATATCTGCTCAAAGAGCAGTAAAAGCAGCTTATACACTCGCTAAATACAGCGGTGCTCTCGGTATGGTTGGTGGACAGGTTATCGATATTGAGCACGAAAACAAGAACGCCGATATTGAGATTCTTTCCGAAATGGATGAGAAAAAGACCGCAGCACTTATCAAAGCATCGTGCGAAATGGGATGTATTATCGGCGGGGCTGATAAAGTGAGAACAGAGGCAGCTACTCAGTATGCGCACAGCATCGGAATCGCTTTTCAGATTGTTGACGATATACTTGATGTTACCGCTACTTCTGAACAGCTTGGTAAACCGGTCGGTAGCGATAGCGAGAATAATAAATCCACTTATGTGTCACTTCTGGGTATAGAAAAATGCAGAGAATTAGTAGCTAAACTCACCGATGATGCTATTAATGCACTTTCTGTATTCGATGCTGATACTAAAGCTTTGAGTGATTTAGCTATTGGATTAGCTAATAGAAGTAACTAAGAATAAACCTTAATTGAAATGTAGGTGATTTCATGAACAACAGCATTTTATCTACAATTAAATCACCAAAAGATATTAAATCCCTCAGTGATAAACAGCTCGTTTTACTTTGTGAAGAAATACGTAAAAAGATTATTGATACCGTTTCCGTAAACGGAGGACATCTTTCACCTAATCTGGGTGTTGTTGAACTTACTGTGATGCTCCACTATATTTTTGATTGTCCTGATGACAGCATAGTATGGGACGTAGGACACCAGTGCTATACCCATAAAATGCTTACAGGTAGATATAGTAATATCCACACCATTCGTACAGAAAACGGATTATCAGGTTTTCCTAAACGTAGCGAAAGTGATTATGATGCTTTTAACGCGGGTCACTCCAGTACTTCTATTTCAGCTGCCTACGGTATAGCTCAGGCAAAACAGCTTATGAATGATAACAGCCACACTATCGCGGTTATTGGTGATGGTTCACTTACAGGTGGACTGGCATACGAAGGGCTGAATAATGCAGGAAGATTTAAGAAAAACTTCATCGTCATTCTTAATGATAATAAAATGTCTATTTCTAAAAACGTAGGTGCGATGGCTAAGTACCTGACCAGTATCAGAGTGAAACCATCATATCTCAGGATTAAGAATAGAGTAGAAAATATACTTACTAAAACACCGATTATCGGTTCACCGATAAAAAAAGCGCTTAAACGCTCTAAATCAAGAGTAAAACATATCATTTATAAAGATACGTTGTTTGATCAGCTGGGATACCGATACTACGGTCCGGTTGATGGACACGATATAGAGTCTTTGAGAAATGCGCTGTTAGCTGCAAAATCCACTAAAGGGCCTGTGCTTTTACACGTTGTTACGAAAAAGGGTAAAGGCTGCCAGTATGCTGAAAGCGATTCTGCGAGCTTCCATGGTATCGGACAGTTTGATGTTGATACAGGTGAGCCGATTTCATCAAAAACTGATTTCTCTTCTGTTTTCGGTGAAGGATTGTGCCGTATCGCAAGTAATGATAAGCGCGTTTGTGGTGTTACTGCTGCTATGAGAACAGGTACGGGTCTGATGGAGTTTTCACAGAAATTCAAGGACAGATTCTTTGATGTCGGAATTGCTGAGGAGCACGCAGTTACCTTTTCGTGTGGTATGGCATCTAAAGGTATGATACCTGTTTTTGCGGTGTATTCTACTTTCTTACAGCGTGGTTATGACCAGCTACTTCACGATGCTGCTATGCAGAAACTTCATATGGTTGTTGCAGTTGATAGAGCAGGAATAGTAGGTGAAGACGGTGAAACTCATCAGGGTGTGTTCGACGTTTCTATGTTAAACTCCATACCTAATACTACTATCTTCTCACCGTGCTATTTTGATGAGATGAAACAGTCACTTGATACTGCGATTTACGGATGTGATAGTTTGGTAGCTATCCGCTACCCTAGAGGTGGCGAAACCGAAAGACCTGAAGATTTAAGTGTCAGCAGTATGAATTACGATATATATGGTGATCGTGATGCTGATAAATTGCTCATCACATACGGAAGACTTTTCTCGAATGCCGTTAAAGCTTACGAGAAGCTGAAAAAAGATGGTGAGTCGATATGTATTCTTAAATTATGTAAGATTAAGCCGATTGATAAAAATGCTATCGAATTTGCGAAGAAATTCTCTAAAATTCACTTCTTTGAAGAAGGTATTTTGGCAGGTGGTATAGGAGAGACCTTAGACTATGAGCTCACAAAAATCGGCTATATTGGACTATATAAAGTCACAGCGATAGAAGATAGATTTATTCAGCATTCTTCAGTCGCATCGGCACTTATAAAAAATGAGCTTGATGCAGATTCAATGTATAGAATAATGAAAAATGATTAGTTTTCATAAATGGAGATATAATGAAAAAACGACTAGATGTTCTTGTTTTTGAAAAAGGA
>JAFVVB010000031.1 GCA_017502425.1 Ruminococcus sp.
AGGTGAAATCGAGGACATCATAGGTATTCCTGCGCAGGACGCTCCTTTGGTTTCAGCTAAAGCAGGACTTAACATTCACTCGGTGCTTGAGAAAATCGTTTCTGACGTACCTGCTCCTGTTGGTGATAAAGACGCACCGCTTAAAGCAATGATTTTTGACTCTTATTATGACTCATATAAGGGTGTTATTATATATGTAAGAGTAAAAGAAGGCCAGATTCATAAGGGTGACGAGTTCAAATTGATGGCTACCGGCTCTGTTTTTTCTGTGGTTGAGTGCGGTCATATGCGCGCGACTTCCTTGGAAGAAAAAGAAGGCTTATACGCAGGCGAGGTTGGGTATATCACCGCTTCTATCAAGAGCGTTCAGGACGCACAGGTAGGCGATACAGTAACTCTTACGTCTAATCCTGCCGATATGCCGCTTCCGGGTTATCGTGAAGTTCAGTCTATGGTATTTTGCGGTGTGTATCCTGCTGATGGTGCACGCTACGGCGATTTAAGAGATGCACTCGAAAAGTTAAAGCTCAACGACGCGTCCCTTACATTTGAACCTGAAACATCAGTAGCGCTTGGTTTTGGTTTCCGTTGCGGTTTCTTAGGACTTCTTCACATGGAGATTATTCAGGAAAGACTCGAGCGAGAGTACAACCTCGACCTCATTACTACTGCACCTAGCGTTAACTATAAAATTACCAGAACAGACTCTACTACCGAGATGATATCAAACCCGACTAACTATCCTGACCCTGCGCTTATTGTGTCGGCTGAAGAACCTATCACCGATGCACATATCTACGCACCTAGCGAGTATGTCGGAAATATCATGGAATTGTGTCAGGACAGACGTGGTACTTTCATCGGTATGGACTATATTGATTCTGAGCGAGTTGACATTCACTACGAATTACCGCTTGCTGAGATTATCTACGATTTCTTTGATACTTTAAAATCACGTACACGTGGCTACGCATCGTTTGACTATGAAATGAAAGAGTACAGAGAGTCTAAGCTTGTGAAACTTGATATTATGTTAAACGGTGAGGTAGTAGACGCACTTTCGTTTATTATTCACGCTGATAGCGCATATACACGTGCTCGTAAAATGGCAGAAAAGCTCAAGGAAAACATTCCTCGTCAGCTGTTTGAGGTGCCTATTCAGGCATGTATCGGCGGTAAGATTATCGCGCGTGAAACTGTTAAAGCTATGCGTAAAGACGTTCTTGCCAAATGCTACGGTGGTGACATCAGCCGAAAGAAAAAGCTTCTTGAAAAACAGAAAGAAGGTAAAAAGCGAATGCGTTCACTGGGTACTGTCGAAGTGCCACAGGAAGCATTCATGGCTGTTCTCAAACTCGATTCCGAGTAAATATTTTATTGTAAAAGTTGTACAAACAGCGAGTGGAATTTTCTACTCGCTGTTTTTTCTTTTATATTGAAGTGTTATAGTAGGGATACTATAATTAGTATATAAAATAAATTTACGTGAAACTTTTTAGGACTGTAAACGCCTTTTATTAGTGAAAGGGTAAATTTCACATAAAAGAAAAGGAGGATATATATGAATTTCAAAAAATTAGTATGTGTTATACTCGCTTTATTAATATTGACGAGTGCGTTCTCTATTACTGCTTTTGCAAGTGATACGGTAGAGTTTGTGTCAAATCAACTTCATTTTGATTCAAAAACCACAGGCTGGAATAATTATAAGAAGATTTTCTGTCATATCTGGGAGTATGGTGGAGACAGCTTTTATGCATGGCAGTCTAAAAAAGAGGCGTGCAGTGATAAAGATGGCGACGGAATATGGACTTATGACCTTGATGCTAAAGGGATTGTGTTCGAAGAAGACAAGCTTTACGCGGTTGTTTTCTCTAACGAGAATGGTCTTCAGACATATAACCTGCTTTTAGATTCAACCGTTATAGGAGATACTGCGTACTGTGACGGCACGATATACGAAAACCCTGAAGACAGCACAAAAACAACTCAGGCGGCTTTCTGGAAAAATCAGGATAAAACTGTTTTCGGACCTGAATTATGTATCACCTCTATCGGTAACGTAGTCGGTACATGTGTTCCGTCAGTTGTTTCCAAAAACGAGATGTTTGAGAATTTCCTGCTCAACACCTTAGAAAACGCTAGAGTATATTCAGGCAAAGACGATCAGCATATTATCGATGATGTAGCTAAAGAAATCTCACTTACGAAACAGGAAGTTGAAGAAGCTATTTATAATACAGGCATTGTTGTGGATTGGGATATAAATAAGTCAACACTTAGTAACAGTGGCTATGTGCCAAAACCACCTTTAAAACCCGAAAATCCGTTTGCATCTCCTGACCAGGTCAGAGTAGAGTGGGCGGTTGATAATTATAAAAATAATGTTGACCCTGAATTAAAGACTAACCGCTTGTACTTCCTCATGCCTAACGGTACTAACGGAAATAAATGTGACGATAATGTAGAAAACGGCGATTTATGCGATGAATATCCGAATTCATGGTACAACGAGTACGCAAAGAGAGCATCTATATACTGGTCAGATACGGGAAAACTCGATCCTTACGATTGGCCTGGATATACTGCGGCTGAAGGTGACAGCGTAGACGTTTACTATGCTGATGTACCTGAATTTGTGGACTCATTCTTCTGGAATAATGGTATAATCTATTCCACCGAAAAAGAAGAAAGTATGCTTTATGCTGCGCACACAACAGAAATCCCGTGCAAATACGAAAAAGGCGAAAGCAAGCTTTACCCTGAAGGACTTGATAACTTTAATAATATGATTTACGTAATCACACCTCATAGTCTGGATGTTCCTCAAGTGATAGACTTTGAGCTGTGTGTCGGTGAGTGGTACTATTACTATGGTGATGGTTGCTATGGTATAGAAAAGAACGGTACGGATTTTGACTGTATCCGCGATGACCACACTCATAATGACAACATATATGTCGTAGCAGGAGCAAAAGAGATGTGTGAAAGTGCATGGGACCCTGCTTATTTAGAAAATCGTATGCACTATAATGCAGAAAACGATGTTTACGAAAAAGTATTTACTGACGTACCGATTGGTATACACGAATTTACAATCGCAATAAATCGTAGATTTATAGATCCTGAAGACTTTGATATGAATCCACCGAAATTCGGACCGCCTTCGTGGGGTGGAAACGCCGATGTGACGGTTGAGGGTTCAACAGTAATCATCACATTTGATGCAAAAACATTAGAAGCAGAAGTTAAAGTTATCGCAAAAGACCCTGTGGATAACGATCTTTTAGGTGATGTTGATGGCGATGGCGAAGTTTCAGTTATGGACGCTACTGCTATTCAGCTGTTTAAAGCTCAACTCAAAGACATAGACGAAGAAAGAATTTCACTTGCTGATACCGACAAAGACGGAGAGGTTTCAGTTTTAGATGCGACACAGATTCAGCTTTATAAAGCGCAGCTGATACCGTCGCTGTAATATAAAAATAACAGCCACCAAAAACGGTGGCTGTTTCTTCATATAAACTCCATAAAAGGTGTGTATAGTATAAATGTGAGAAAGGAGTTGTTACTATGAAAAAACTGATATCTTTATGCCTTGTGATTGTTTTGATGTTAAGCATGGCGATAGTAGGTGTATCTGCTAAGGAATCAAAACCTCAGAACGTACTCCATTTTGATACTAACACAGCAAATCACTGGGGTAATAACTACTCTAAGGTTTACTGTCACATCTGGGGGTATGACGGAGATACGTTTTTCAGGTGGCAGTCCAATAGCGAAAAGTGTACCGACGAAGACGGTGACGGTATATGGACCTATGATCTTGATTATTATAGGATAGTGCTTGAAGATGATAAATCATACTGTGTTATTTTTTCAAATGATAACGGAAGAGCTACATATACTATGACATTTGATACTACTGTTTTGGGTGATACCGCATACTGTGACGGTTCATACTATGATTCACCGGAAGAATATCATGAATACTTTGCTTACTGGAGGAATCAGGATAGTGGACTTCACGGCTATGGACCACAACTTCAGATATCATCTATCGGTCAGATAGTAGGAACGTGTATTCCAAAAACCGAAAGCGCTCAGCATCTGTTTGAAAAAATGCTTATATATAACATAGAAAACGCCAGAACATATAGCGGAAAATCTGATCAGGATATTATCGATGATGTAGCAAAAAATATAGAGCTGACAATATCAGATGTTATTAAGGGTATCGAGAAGTCAGGCAAAAAAGTTTCATGGAAATGGTGGGAATCATCGCTTGAAATGGGCGAGTTTGTGCCGATAACGGGTGATGTAGACGGAGATCTGGAATTATCCGTAATGGATGCAACATTAATCCAGCTACATAAATCAGAAATACTCACTATACCTGAAAAACTGCTTATTTATGGTGATGTTGATAAAGACACAGATGTTTCTGTTTTAGATGCGACACAGATTCAGCAATATATAGCACAGCTGATTTAGTCGCTGTAATATAAAAATAACAGCCATCGCATCGCGGTGGCTGTTTCTTCATATAAACTCCATAAAAGATGTGTATAGTATAGGTGTAAACAAAAGGAGGATATATATATGAAAAAATTAATATCTTTATGTCTTGTAATTATTATTATGCTGAGTGTAGCGATAGTAGGCGTATCAGCTAAGGAAACAGAACCTCACAACGTACTTCATTTTGACACTAACACAGCAGCACACTGGGACGAAGAGTTCGAAAAAGTTTACTGCCATATCTGGGAATATGGTAAAGATTCGTTTTTTAACTGGCAGTCAAGAAGAGAAAAGTGCACTGACGAAGATGGTGACGGTATATGGACTTATAATCTCGATGATTATGAAATCACGCTGGAAGACGGTAAAATATATGCGTGCATATTTTCTAATGAGCACGGTAAGCAGACTTATAACTTGATTTTTGATAAGACTGTTCTCGGTGATACTGCGTACTGCGACGGAGATTATTTTGATTCACCGGAAAGTATTAAGTATTATAACGCTTACTGGAGAAATCAGGATAAAGAACTTGATGGATTCGGACCAGAGCTTTATATAACAAGTGATGGGTTTGTTGTCGGCACATGTATTCCATCTTTGACCACAGCGTCTGAGATATTTGAGGAGTTTTTAGTGGATAGTTTTGAATACGCAGGATTATACACAGGTCAGAGTGACCAGACAATTATCGATAATATCGCCGTGAAACTGGAGTTTACAGTAGAAGATGTTGTAAATTCACTACACAACACAGAAGTTTATGCTCAGTGGTCATGGTATAATAGCCCTGTTGAAATGGGCGGATACACACCGTTAAAAGGTGACGTTGACGGTGATACATACTTAAATATTTTAGATGCGACTACTATTCAGCGTTACGAATCACAGCTTACTACATTATGCGACAAAGCATTAGCGAACGCTGATATGGACGGTGATAATGTGGTATCGGTTTTAGATGCTACCATTATCCAGAAAGAACTGTCACAGCTTTCATAGTTTATATAAGACATAAGAAAAGCCACAATCGGTCTGATTGTGGCTTTTTTATCAGTCATTATGAATATCGTCCAAAATATCTTCGATAATTTCCTCGGTAGATTTTTTCTCGTCGTCAGTCAAGGTTTTTATCGTTTTCTTACGTTTAAAGATAAAGAGCTTAGAGAAAACGTAGTTGAGTAAAACAACGATAACGCTGACTAATATTTTAGCGAGCATTCCCTCAACACCGAAAATCTTCTGATCGACACCGATAGCGATGAGTAAAGGAAGTCCGACCCACTCAATGATACCGGTAGCGAGTCTGCTAGATACGAACATCACAAACTCTTTGAATGCTACTTTAGGGTTCCAGGATTTGCTGTTGAATACCCATAGTTTATTGGTAACGTAAGCAAAAATCACGGCGCATATCCACGAAAGGACATTAGCGGTGGTGGTGTTATCGATGCTGATACCAAAGAAGGAAATGTGAGGAATGGTTTTAGTAAAAATCGCGTAGCTCACCCACGCAACTACCGTAGTACCGGCACCGAATATCATATACATGATAAATTCATGATATTTATTCCATATTTTCTTAATCATAAATACCTCCGTACAGGAGTTTAGCGATAGCTAATTTCCGTTTATACGTTGTCCTCGTTGTCGATGTTGGTTTCTTCAGCGATGTAGATAGGACGACGTTTAGTCTCAATATAAATTCTTCCGATATATTCGCCCAGTATACCGACAGAAAGCTCGATAATACCGCCGAGGAAAAGAGTAGCACAAAGTGTGGTTACATAACCTGCTACATCAATACCGAAGCACAGTGTCTGGATGAGTGTAATGAGAATATAAACGAACGATAACATTGAGATAATAAATCCCATAACCGCGATGAATCTAAGTGGTGTGACAGAAAAAGAAGTGATGCCATCAAGGGCGTATTTGAACAATCCCCATAAGCTCCACTTAGTGGTGCCGACAGTACGCTCAACGTTTTTATACTCAATCCACTTGGTTTTGAATCCTACCCAGCAGAAAATACCTTTTGAAAAACGCTGTACCTCAGAAAGGTCTAAGATAGCGTTAACCATTTTTCTGCTCATAATACGGTAGTCAACAGCACCCTCAGGCATTTTTACGTCGGAGATGTTGTTCTGGAAAGAGAAGAACACCTTTGATACGAGCTGTCTGATTTTACTCTCTCCGGTCTGCTTAGCACGGTAAAGCGCACAGCACTCGTTGCCTTCCTCGACGCCTTCTATCATCTGCGGGAACATCTTAGGAGGATGCTGGAGGTCAGCGTCCATAACGATAACGTAGTCCGCAGTAGAGTTCTTAAGACCTGCGTACATAGCGGATTCTTTACCGAAGTTTCTGGAGAAAGAAATATACTTAACGTTGTCAAAACGGGAAGCAAGTGTTTTTAATACTTCAATGGTTTTATCCTTACTTCCGTCATTGACGAAAATGTATCTGAATTTATACTGTGGAATAGTAGCTATAACTTCGTTGGTTTCTTTTACAAAAAGAGGAAGCACCTCTTCTTCGTTATAGCAAGGAACGATAATATCAATAGTTTTCATAATTTCACCTCATTCATCGTTTAATTATATCAGTAATACAGTAAAAAGTCTATTATTTTGAAAAAAATTCAATAATTAATTGTAAATTTTTTAAAAAAGCCTTTACCTTATAGAAATTTGTGATAAAATCATAATGAATTATTATGTGGAGGAGAAGAAATGCCTGCGAAAAAAAATAAAAGAAAATCTGCAAAGACCACCCAAGTGAAAAAAGTAGAGGCTACGAAAACATGGTGGCAGAAAATCATAGATCCGTCAGAAGACGATAAGTTTTTTGTGAGGAATATATGGTTTATCGTAGCTTTTTTAGTACCATTTTTACTGATGTATATCTGCTTTGCTATATCAAAAGTATCACCTTTTGGC
>JAFVVB010000032.1 GCA_017502425.1 Ruminococcus sp.
AAACTTCAAACTACAGAATAAATCACATTCCGTGTGCAGCATAGTATTCTGAATCTAAACCTTTCCATTTAGCAACGAAAACAACAGAATAATCAGGTGCTGATTTTGCTAAAACTTCATCAACTGAATATAATTTATCGCCCGAATTTTTCTCGTAAGTCGTTAATACATTTCCGCTTTCATCGGTTTTACTACCGACTTTATACTCCATAAAGCCTTCAAACTCACCTAAAACCGTATCAATCTTTAAAGATTTATATCCCGCATCACTTATCACATCAGAAATATTCTTTCCTGCTGTTGTAGTAAATGTAATGCTATTTACTTTCTCTTTTTTAGTTTTACCAGATTCTTTCTTCTCCAAAATCATCTGATATTCAATATCGTTATTGGTAAATGCGTTAAACCCTACTTGGACTTCAACAGCCTTAGTAGGTTTATCCACAATAGCGGCATCCTGCTTAGTAGCTTCGTCTTTTGTGGCATCTGAAGACGTACATCCTACCATAAACAGTGCTATAAACAAAAAAGATAGTATAATCGTAAATATAGATTTTTTCATATTAGTTCTCCTTATCGTTTGTCCTTATCGACAAATTTCAGACTTACCACGCTTATTATACCATAAATCACAGTAAATAAAATGAGTAACAACCACAGTTGTACCAAATGGCTTATAGAGTATTCATAGTCAGCCACTAACGCTGGAGAATAACCCTCCATAGCGTTAACGTTAGCGGTAATACATATGACGTTGAGTCCCCATTTTGCAATAGTGAGATTAGAAACCAGTTCTGTCAGACCACTAAGTTCAAAAATCATTCCCGACATAACAAGCTGTAAAATAAGCACAAACGGCATAACAGTCATTGCTGTGTTAGGGGTTTTCACTATACTGGAAACCATAAGTCCCAGTGCGTCAGAGCTGTAAATAATCAGGAAAAATGTGATACATAGTTCTAAAAATGTCGGGAACAGCACACCGCTATTAGGCAGGTTATTCATATTAGCTAAGCAAATGATAACTGTAACAATAACTCCCTCAACAGCACACAGTGCCATTTCGTACAGCATATGGGACGCTATGTATGATGATATATGAAGTCCCGAACGATGCTCACGTTTTATGATAGCTCTTTCTTTACACACTGACTGAATGGAGTTGAATATTCCTATCCATATACACGCACACACCAGCGCAAAAGCTCCGTTTCTAGTGTCAATATACGTCGCAAACATATCCTCACTGGTTACCATACATATGATAAGCGTGATTATGGCAGCACTGATAAATATCTTGAAGCCTTTTTCGTTAAGGAAAATTCTGAAACACTTTCCTGTGTATATTTTAATCTGAGATAATCGGTTAGCTCTTTGCATACTATACCTCACTATGAATCAATTTGCTGTATTTTTCTATATAGAAGTCGGATTTTCCGTCTCCGCCCTCGTCCTCGCGGTTTATCCTGCGTACAACACCCTCTAATGTATCGGTGTCAAAAAATCTATATGCACCGTCTACCGTGCCGTAATACGCTAGGTGACCGCAGTTATCTTTCACGCTTTTTGCAAGCACGATAACCTTATCAAACAGGTCTGCTGCTCTGTCAGGTCCGTGAGAAATAACCATTACGATTTTGCCTTCATTCGCAATATCACGCAGGTTTTCCATCAACGCTCTCGCCATAACACCATCAAGTCCCGAATCCGGTTCATCAAGGAAGAACAGACTAGGGTCAGCGATATATTCAACCGCAATACTAAGACGTTTTCTCTGACCACCGCTGAGTTTTGAAACCAAGGATTGCGACTCACGTGTAAGTCCCAGCTCGTTTAACACCTCACTAATTCTCTCTTTACGTTTTTCACCTTTTAAGTGAGGCACCTTCATCTGAGCGGCATTTTCCAGCGTATCGTATGTTGTGTCACTACCACGCAGCAAGTCCTGCTGAGGAACGAAACCGATTTTGTACTTCATCGACTCAAAGTCTTCGTACACATCGGTATCGCCATGCATGATTTTACCTTCTGCTTTTTCGTATCCCATAACCGCATTCATGAAAGTGGTTTTACCTGCACCTGAACCGCCGAGAATCAGCACCATCTCTCCTGATTCGACACGCATATTTATATCCTGTAAAAGCATCAGCTTCTTAGTACGTTGCCATACACTTCTCTGTACAATTCTGATATCAAGTGCGTCGTTTGAACTTATAACTCTTGCTTTTTCAGGTTTTTCCTTTTCTATTACATCATCTTCTACTCGTTTCTGATATAAAAGCTTATCTTCTAAGTACACAAACAACAGGTTTGATATTTTTACGCAGTCACCGACTTTCAGGTACTTAGGACTTGACAAACGGTTATTGTTAAGGAACACTCCGTTTGTACTACTATGGTCTATAATAGCCCAACCCTTATTCGCCACAAAAAACGACGCATGGTTTGCAGAAACTGTGCACTCATCTACTAATAGGTTCTTCTCCCCACTACGACCGATATTGATTTCAGCGATACTATCAGAAAGAGGAACAGCTACTGTTTCCCACTTACTGAAGTAATCCGTAGCGAAAACAATAGCGATAAACTGCTTATCACTATCAAACCCTGCGCTGTAAATATGCAAAACGTCAGAGTCCTTGAGATACGCCTTTTCGTTTTTATTAAGCTTTACTCCGTTTAAATATGTACCGTTAGTAGAACCGAGGTCAACGTAGAAATATCCGAGATCATCCTTTGAAAATTCGCCGTGCGTTCTGGACACAAATCTTAAATCAAAACACAGGTCGGGTTTACTTTCGTCGGTGCGTCTGCCCAAAGCAAGTGGTCTGTTGAAATCTACATCATGGATTTTGTTTTTATATATCACAAAAAGTTTAGGTGATAGGTTCTGTTTTTGTAGCAATACTGTATTTGACACTAAACTACTCCTTTATTTCTTGAGTTTTCTTTATTTCATCTTTTTCATCTGAAATGCCGAAGATTTTATTTCTCTGCTCTCTAATAGTTGCGTCAGCTTCCTCAGCTGTATTGAAAAGAACATCAAAAGAAAGCGTCTCAACACCATCCTCGCCTTTTATCTTTTCAGTAACCTCAAGCTGTTTATCAAGAGGGCAGTCAATCACGTTGTAAAAGCTGAAAGTTTCTTCAAAGCCACCTAAATTCATATCATCGAGATAATTAAACAAGAAGTAGTTACCTTCTGCGTTATTAATCGGCGAGATATCTTTGATAGGATTGCTGTAAACTGCGAGATAGTTGTATGTTCTGGTGTTGCAAACATCAAGTTCGGAAATATTGTTAGTACTAAGATCTATAAACGCTCCGTTTAAGTTCTCTTTTTCACCGAGATTGCTCAGCGCTTTCATAGAGCCGATTTTATTGTGCGGTAAGAACACATACACTATCTGAGTGCTGTTTTTCAATCCATCAATCGATGTAAGCTCGTTGTTTTCGCCCGAAATAGCGTAGAGATTGGTGCTTGATGAAAGTGCATCGAGATTCTTCACCTTGTTATTATCAAAGCTGAAATACTCAAGGTTAACAGTACCGTTAAGTGCAGAAATATCTGATACGTTATTATTATCTATGAACAACATCTCAAGCGTTTCAGCATTTTTAGAAAGAAGTGAAATATCAGAAATATTGTTGTTTTTGAGATTAACTTCTTTAAGCACGGTACAGTTTCCGATACCATTTATGTTTTCGATGTTATTATCTCTTACTCTTATGCGATTGAGTTCAATAGACTGCTCTAAACCGTCTAAGTCACTAAGCTTGTTTTCGTTGGCAAATAAAAGTCCGAGCTTCTTAGCATTTTTAAGTGGTTTAAGTGACTCAACCTGATTGTTATTGATATTTAGTTCAAACAATGTCTGCATAGAAGACACAGCTGAAATATCCGTGATATTATTGTCATTGAGTACGAGTGAGTACATAGCCTCACTTGACTTGAGTGGTGATATATCAGAAATATTATTGAATCCTGCCTCGAAATATCTCAGAGCCGCCTTATCCTTTAAAGCTGAAATGTCAGATACGTTGTTATTATGTATCTCAAAAGTGCTAAGAATGTCAAATCGCTCTACTGCTGAAATATCAGTAAGCTTATTATTATTTAGACATAAGGTTACAATGTTCTTATTCTGGAGAGTGTCAATATTCTCAATACCGCAGTTATCAGCGGTAAGTGAGGTAAATACCTCTATGTCTTTAAGTGATGAGAAATCTCTTACTTTGGTTGTTGTGACATTCAAAGTAGTTAACGTATTCATTTTAGCAAGAGGTGAAATATCGCTAAGCTCAATGTTATTGCTGAGATTCACTTCCATCAGGTACTCAAATTTAGAAAAATCTATCTTTTTGAGCTGTTCATCAGTAATCATGCAAGCATCAATAGTCAAATACTGGATATATTCAAGATTTGTTAAAGTGCTATAATCTTCTATACCCGTACAACGATAAAAGTAGATACCGGTAAGTGGCGATGATATCTCACAAAGCTGAGCAAATGCATCTTTTTCAAATTTGCAATCATACATTTCTAAGGTTTCCATTTTACCCATAGAACAGATATTCTTAACATCATCCTCACTCAAAGTGGCATTTGAAATACGAACACGTTCTTCGTTTTTACTATATTTTTTATCACCGATAGTAACATTACCCAGTGCGCTGAACACAGTGATAACCACAACTAGAGCAACCACAATAAGAACAGAAATCATAGCTATCATACCGATGGATTTTTTACTCTTCTTGTTTTTCTCCTTCTTTGGTCTTGATGGTTTATTCACTTTATTAAATGCGTTATTTTCAGCCGCTTTGTTCACACTGAAAGCTTGGTTATTAGACGCTTTCTGATTGAAAGTAGTGTTATACACAGGTACATCACTACTAGCAAAGCCGCTGTAAACAGGAATATCCTCCTCTACTGTACTCTTAATTTCAGACTCGTCTAAAGTTACATCATCACGATTTGAAAAATCAGCTCCACTACCGTCATATGTTCTATAATCGGTAGCAAGATTATCAGCCGCTACCTTTTTACTACTGCTATCAGGAGTAGGTACTACGCTTGATTTTTCTCCTATCTTAAGTGCGTTTAATAGCTCATCGATATTCTGATAACGGTCTTTCTGAAGAACAGCAATACCTTTTACAAGTGCGTTTTCTACTTCACTCTCAATACTTACTCCAAGTTGTGATGGTAGTTTTACTTCATCGTCAAATACCCTCTGAGGAGCATCGTCGAGTGTTACTCCTGTGATACATTTATACATAGTTGCGCACAGCGCATAAACATCTGTCCAAGGTCCCTGATTGCCCTTACTTCTGTACTGCTCTTCAGGAGCATAACCCGGCTTTAACATAACCGAAAGGCTTTTATTATTCATGCTGGAAACATCTCTGGCTGCTCCGAAATCAAGCAGTTTAACTCTGCCATCAACAAGCATGATATTATCAGGGCTTATATCACGATGAATAAGTCCGTTTGAGTGAACTTTCTTTAAAGAACGCATCACAGGTTC
>JAFVVB010000004.1 GCA_017502425.1 Ruminococcus sp.
CATTGCACATCAAACAGCTTGACGGCTCTAATTCACACCACATCATCGAAGGTGCTTTTAAATCAGTTGCAAGAAGCTTTAAAGATGCTGTTGCGATTGACAGTAAATTCGCAGACGATATTTTATCTACAAAGGGAGTACTGTAATGGTAGCGATAGTTGATTATGGTGTTGGTAACCTCTTCTCTTTGAAGAGTTCACTTACAAATATTGGTGCAGATGTAGTTGTTACATCAGACAAAGAAGTATTAAAAAACGCGGACCATATTATACTTCCAGGTGTTGGAGCGTTTGAGGATGCAGCTAAAAAACTAAGAGACAGCGGACTTGATATAGTAATTAAAGAATTAGCGTCAGCCGGAAAACCTTTGATGGGCATTTGCCTTGGTATGCAACTTCTATTTGATAAGAGTTTTGAATATGGAGAACATGATGGACTAGGTCTTATTAAAGGTGTCATTAAACCTATAAAAGATGTAGTATCGGAAAACTATAAAATTCCACATATCGGCTGGAATCCACTTATTTTCAAAGGTGATCCTTCCCCTATTTTTAGTGAGATTAAAGATGGAGACTGTGTATATTTCGTTCATTCATACTACGCTTGCGAGTGCGATGAATCTGTAATTGCAACAACTGAATACTGTACTGAGCTCACAGCAGCAGTAAGTAACAAAAACGTATACGGGTGTCAATTCCATCCGGAAAAAAGCGGAAAAATCGGTTTACAGATACTAAAATCTTTTATAAAAATAAAGGAGAACAATTAATGATTATTTATCCGGCGATAGATTTGTATGACAAAAAAGCTGTCAGACTTTTTAAAGGCGACTACTCAAAAATGACTATATACAGCGATAATCCGGTGAATGTTGCAAACGACTTTAAAAACAGCGGTGCGACACACATACATCTGGTTGATTTAGAAGGTGCTAAAAGTGGCACTACGCCAAATTTCGATGTAGTGGCAAACATAAAGAAATCCACCGGTCTTTTCTGTGAAATAGGCGGTGGAATCCGAAATCTAGAAGTAATTGAAAAATACATAACTTGCGGCGTTGATAGAGTTATTCTTGGTACTGCTGCTGTTACAAATGAAGGTTTCGTTGAAAAAGCCGTTAAATTATACGGTGATAAAATCGCTGTCGGAATTGATATCAAAGACAATCATGTTGCTATCAAAGGCTGGACAGAGACTTCATCGATTGATGCTTTTGAATTTTGTCAGAAAATGCAAAGCATTGGTGTTAAAACCATTATCTGTACAGATATTTCTAAAGATGGTGCTATGCAGGGTACAAACCACGAACTATATAAAAAAATGAGTATGAAATTCAACATTGATATCATCGCTTCTGGCGGTGTTTCTTCAATTGAAGATATCAAAAAACTAAGAACGCTTAATATTCACGGAGCTATTGTCGGTAAAGCTTATTACACTAAAGCGATTATGCTTGATGAGGCTATTGAGGTGGCTAAATGATAACTAAGAGAATTATTCCATGTTTGGATGTTAGAGACGGTCGAGTAGTTAAAGGTGTGAACTTCGAAGGTTTAAGCGATGTGTCCTCCCCTATTTCACTAGCTAAATACTACTCAGAATGTGGCGCTGATGAATTGGTATTTTATGACATTACAGCGTCTTCAGATGGAAGAAAGCTATTTACAGACATTCTATGCGAAACAGCTAAGAGTGTTTTTATTCCACTTACTGTTGGTGGAGGTATTAACACGGTTGAAGATTTTGACAGAGTACTTAAATGCGGTGCTGATAAAGTTTCAGTAAACTCTGGCGCTATCAGAAACCCCTCTTTAATTTACGAAGCAGCTAAAATTTATGGCGATCAATGTGTTGTTATTTCAGCTGATGTAAAAAGAGTTGATGGTGTATTCAGAGTATTCGCTAAAGGCGGTAGAGAAAATACAGGTATGGAAGCTATCGAATGGATTAAACGATGCGTCGGTAATGGTGCAGGTGAGGTTGTACTCAACTCCATCGATACTGATGGCGTTAAGAAAGGTTTTGATCTTGAGATGCTTGATGCTGTATGCAACGTTGTAAACGTTCCGGTTATCGCATCAGGTGGTGCTGGCAAAATCGACGATTTTATAACGTTATTCAAAACGCTTCCAAAAGTAGATGCCGGTCTTGCTGCTTCTATTTTCCACTTTGGAGAAGTTAAAATTTCTGACCTAAAGAACGAAATGGCGAAAGCAAATATACCTACTCGTTTAACATAAATAAGGAGAATTACTATGATAGATATTAAAAGTTTAAAATTTGATGATAAAGGTCTTATTCCTGCAATTGTTGTTGATGCAGTTAATAAGAAAGTATTAACTCTTGCATATATGAACAGAGAA
>JAFVVB010000033.1 GCA_017502425.1 Ruminococcus sp.
CATAGCCTCTGCAGACTTCGAGACTAAAAACAGTTCACCGGACTGTTTTTTATACGTCTCTCACCCTCTCAGGCTTCGAACCCCACACCCCGAATCAAAAAAAAATAACGACACACCTAAGTGTGCCGTTATTTCTGGCTGGGAAGGCGGGGTTCGAACCCACGAAATGACGGAGTCAAAGTCCGTTGCCTTACCGCTTGGCTACTTCCCAACAACATGAATTAGTATATCATATTTTTATTTTATGTCAATATTACTATCTATAAAAAATAATACTTTATTATATTAAAATAATGTGCTATAATACACATATAAAACATATAGTGTAAGGAGAGTTACTATGGCAGTTGTTTCACTAAAAGGATATAAAGTCGATAAAATGGATTTTGTCGCATTACTTGATAATGGAACTCAGGTAAAACTCGCTCATAAATATCAGTATAATGTTCAGTACGGTAAGAATAACATGTGTAAAGGTGAGTTTGATATAGAAGTATTTGATTCTAATAATCCTGATAAATTCAAAGTACATGTAGTAATGTCTGGTATCTTTTCATTTAAGGAAGGAGAGAAGAAAGAACAAATTCACACTAATACATTCAAAACTCTTTTCCCTTATTTAAAAGCTTTTGTTACTACTCTAACCGCTAACTGCGGTATTCCGCCTATTATGATACCTGATATTGATATTGATAATCAGGAAATCTATCGTATAGATAATAATCCACAGTAATATTTGACAAAACGCGAACTCTGTGATAAAATACTTCTTGCTAACGAAAAGAGTTTGCGTATATGCGGGTGTAGCACATCGGCTAGTGCATCGGCCTTCCAAGCCGAGGAGGTGGGTTCGATTCCCATCACCCGCTCCATTAATTGCAGGGTATCAATGAGATACCCTGCTTTCTTTTTTATATGCGAGAGATGAGAATCGTTTGAAACGCCTATAATATCCGTATTAACAATAATAAATGGATATCTAATGTAAAAAAATTGACTTATTATACTAAATTATTGATTTTTCGTATAAATGATGATAATATTCACTTCAATTTAAGTGAATGGGGAGAATTCTTATGAAAAATGTTAATAAAATTATATCATTGTTATTAGTCTGTGTGATGTCAATTTTAGTTTTAGTTGCTTGTGATACTAAAACTGCTGACAGTACACCTAACGAGGCAACTGTTGATAGCGCAGATGCTAACGCTTCAGAGTGGGAAGCTGACGCAACAAATCACTGGCACCTCGACGCTGATGGCAAAGTTGTTGATAAGGACGCACATAAATTAGAAGATGGTACTTGTACTGTATGCTCTGCTTGCGTTACTGAAGTAGAAGGCGAACACTTCGTTACTATGTATAATGATGACGGTGATACTACAAGATGGATAGAGTACGATAAAGACGGTAAAGTAGTAAACGACTATAAATACGAGTACACTTACACCAAAGATGGTAAAAAAGATACTGTTAAAGAGTATTTAAACGGCAAACTTAGCACTGAAATGGTATATAATACATATGATGATGGTGAAACTTCAATCGACTATCCGGAGACCACTACTACTTATAGTAAAGATGGTTCAAAAGTTGTTGTTACTACCGACCATGTTGGTGATGCTACAAATGAAAAGTATTATTCAGCTGACGGCAAATTAGAGTACGATTATAAGGTAGTAACTGAGCGTAACGCTAATGACCTTGTAACTAATGTTAAGAAGTATGATAAAGATACTTTGATGATGGAAGTAGTTACTGAGTATGACGATAACGGCAATACACTCAGCGAGAAAACATACGAAAAAGATGTTTTAATCAAGGAAAATGTATACACTGAAAAAGATGGATATACATACCTTTCTGAAATCATCGAGTATAAAGCTGACGGTACTAAAAAAGTTGCTAAGTTTGATGAACTTGGAAATGAAGTAAAGTGATTTTTATTTACGCCTCACATTAGTGGGGCGTTTTTTATAACCTTTTATCTCAAAATTTTACTATTTATTAAAAATATGCTATAATAATATCCACTATTGTATTGGAGTATTATATGAGTATTTTAAATGTTGAACATTTATCGCACGGTTTTGGTGATCGTGCGATATTTAACGATGTATCTTTCAGGTTATTGAAAGGTGAACATATCGGACTTATCGGTGCTAATGGCGAAGGTAAATCCACTTTTATGAATATTGTCACAGGTAAACTGATGCCTGATGAAGGAAAAGTAGAGTGGTCCAAGAACGTCAGAGTAGGTTATCTTGATCAGCA
>JAFVVB010000034.1 GCA_017502425.1 Ruminococcus sp.
AAAAGAAGAAAGTAGAACTCGTAGAAAAAGTAGTAAATGTTGCGAAAAGCATTATGGACTTTGATAGGATTGATATGAAAAATCTGACAAAAACTCAGGCTGTTTCCTTAGTTGAACAGCACCTAATTAGTCCTGAGTTTATTTCAGAGCCTAACGGTAAAACATTACTGCTATCAAAAGATAGAACAGTAAGCCTTATGTTAAACGAAGAAGACCATATCAGATTACAGGTCATTAAGTCAGGCTTATGCCTTAATGAAGCGTATGACTTAGCGTGTGATATAGATAATAAGTTATCTGAGAAACTTGACTTTGCGTACTCTGAAAAGCTCGGTTACCTTACTCAGTGTCCGACTAACTTAGGAACGGGTATGAGAGCATCGGTTATGCTTCATCTTCCTGCACTCCAGAAAAGCCGTGCGGTTACACGTATCGGATCAAATTTATCTAAACTGGGTCTTACTATCAGAGGCTTATACGGTGAAAGCTCTGAGCCTTTCGGAGCTTTGTATCAGCTTTCTAATCAGGTAAGTTTAGGTATCAGCGAGCAATCTGCTATCGATAATTTAAAGAATATATCCAATCAGCTCGTAACTCAGGAAATTAAAGCAAGAGATAGAATACTAAGTGATATTGATGTTGTGGATACTATTTGCCGTAGTCATGGTATTTTAAAAACAGCACGCAAGATGAATCACAACGAGGCAATGAATCTTCTTTCAAATTTAAGACTCGGTGTAGCACATAAAATTATTGATTCGTTATCACTGGATAACATTGATAAATTAGTTTGTGATATTCAACCTGCTAATATAATGGAGAGATTTTCTGATAAACTCAGCGTAGAAGAAAGAGATATTAAACGAGCTGATTACCTCAGAGAAAAACTAAACTGATTTTATATAAAATACTTAGAAAGGAAGGTTATGTGAATGTATAATTTTAAAGGATTTACTCAAAAGGCTAATACAGCATTAAACTTAGCTGTAACATCAGCACAGGATTTAGGTCACACATATGTTGGTACTGAGCATATTCTGCTCGGACTTATCAAAGAAAACACCGGAGTAGCTGCCGTGGTTCTTTCAGAATGCGGACTTGATGCATTAGCACTTGAAAATCATATTGCTGATTCCGTAGGAAAAGGTACTCAGACAGTGTTAACGCCTGACGATTTTACACCACGTACTAAGCGTGTAATGCAGATGGCGGTGATAAATTCGGCGAAAATGGGACATAACTATGTTTCTACTGAACATTTACTGATTTCCATTCTTTCAGAAAGAGATAGTTATGCCATTCGTTTTCTCAATGAGCTTGGTGTTAATCCGTCCACCGTCATTACAGCACTGAAATCAAGCCTTAATGAAGAACAGGATTCTTTGGATGATACTCAGTATTCATATGGTGAGAAAAACAGGGCGTCAAAAAGCAAGTCTGACACTAAAACACTCAGTCAATATGGCAGGGATTTAACTGAAAGTGCTAATAATGGTGAGATTGATCCTGTTATTGGCAGAGATGACGAGATTGCACGAATTATTCAGATTTTGTCACGCAGAACTAAAAATAATCCCGTGCTAATCGGTGAGCCGGGTGTCGGTAAAACTGCAGTAGCAGAAGGGTTGGCTCTTAAAATCTCAAATGGTGAAGTCCCTGAACACTTAAAGTCAAAAAGAGTATTTTCTCTTGATCTGACTTCGATGATAGCAGGTACTAAATATCGTGGAGATTTTGAAGACAGAATTAAAAACGCTATTGAAGAAGTAAAAAAATCAGACGATATTATCCTGTTTATCGATGAGCTTCATACTATCATCGGCGCCGGTTCCGCAGAAGGTTCAGCTGATGCTGCTAATATTCTAAAACCTAGCCTTGCTCGTGGAGATTTTCAGGTGATTGGTGCGACTACGCTTGAAGAATATAGGAAATACATCGAAAAAGATGCAGCTTTAGAGCGCCGATTCCAGCCGGTAAACGTTGGTGAACCAACTAATGATGAAGCGGTGCAGATTCTCAAAGGTCTCAGAGACAGATACGAGGCTCATCATAAGGTGAAAATCACCGACGAAGCTATTGAAGCCGCGGTTGAACTGTCATCAAGATATATCGCTGACAGATACTTACCTGATAAAGCCATTGATTTAATTGACGAAGCGTCGTCGAAAGTGCGACTATCTAATCTTACAGCACCACCTCAGATAAAAGAGCTTGAAGAGAAGGTGGAAAAGCTGGAACAGGAAAAATCCAGCAGTGTAAATGAACAGGATTTTGAACAGGCAGCAAAAATCAGGGACGAGCAGAAAAACGTAAAAAAACAACTTGAAGAGCTTACAAAAGAGTGGAAGGAATCTTCAGATGCGGTGAGCGGTGAAGTCACAAAAGAGGATATCGCTACCATAGTATCTGACTGGACTAAAATCCCTGTTGTAGAGCTCACTAAAGAAGAATCCGAGCGTCTTTTAAAAATGGAAGACATACTCCACGATAGAGTAGTAGGTCAGCACGAAGCAGTAAGTGCAGTTGCTAAAGCTATCAGAAGGGGAAGGGTAGGAATAAAAGACCCTAACCGACCAATGGGTTCATTCATCTTCTTAGGACCTACGGGTGTTGGTAAAACAGAGCTGTGCAAAGCGCTTGCGTGCGCTATGTTTGGCGATGAGAATGCAATGCTAAGACTCGATATGAGTGAGTATATGGAAAAGCATACGGTATCAAGACTTGTTGGTTCTCCTCCGGGTTATGTCGGTTACGATGAAGGTGGACAGCTCACCGAGAAAGTAAGAAGAAAACCATATTCGGTCGTTCTTTTCGATGAGATTGAAAAAGCCCATCCTGATGTGTTTAATATGCTGTTAC
>JAFVVB010000035.1 GCA_017502425.1 Ruminococcus sp.
AAAGATTTTTACTATACAACCACCACCTATTTTAACGGTAGCAATGACATAGAAGCTGTGAGTGATTCATCAAGTGATGACAGCGAAAATTCTACGTCATCAGCCGAAAACGAGAATCCTGTCGGGGATAAAAACTTTGCCCCGAATGATATGGGGAATATGGGTGGACCAAAGGGTATGTCTATGAATATGGGTGACTTTACGGTTGTTGGTTACTCATCGGATATTGCTATGACTGATTTTAAAGACGGTACATCTACTATTGTTGAAGGTGCAGTTTTTGAAGAAGGAACTAAAGAATATCAGTGTGTTATTTCTCAGGAGCTTGCGACATATAACGAGCTTTCAGTAGGTGATAAAATCACTCTTACTAATCCGAATAACGAGGACGAAAAGTACAAATTAGAAGTTGTCGGTGTGTATGAAAAAGCGTCTGAGCAGGGAGATATGAGCTCTCGTTTCGGATTTACTATGAGCGACCCTGCTAATGAGATTTATTTAAGTTATAATGCTGTGTCAGATTTAATTGATAAAAGCGAAAAATCAAACGAAGATGATACTTCATCAGCCCTCAGAGAGTCGATGAATGCGACCTATACTTTTTCTGATGTTGATGATTATGAGGTGTTCTGCGAGGAAGTGTATGAACTCGGTTTAGACGAAAACTACACTGTTTCATCTTCTGATATCACGGCTTTTGAAAACAGCATGGTACCACTTGAAACACTTAGTACTACTGCCGGTTATTTTCTCTTAGTCATACTTCTTATCGGCGGAGTAATTTTGGTTGTACTTAACATATTTAACGTGCGAGAGCGTAAGTATGAAATTGGCGTACTTACTGCTATGGGTATGAAAAAGTGGAAAGTAGCGTTACAATTTCTGACGGAAGTATTCATAGTGACTATGTGTGCGGTTATTATCGGTGTGATAGTAGGAGGAGTGTCTGCGCTACCTGTTACCAACGCACTTTTAGAAAATCAGAATAACGCACAGCTTAGTCAGGCTGATGAGTTTTCTGAAAACTTCGGCAGAGATAACGCCTTTATGGACGGTGAAGCACCACCTGATATGGGTATGGGACCTGATGATAAGGGCTTTGAAAATTCAGACGGTAAGGGATTTATGAAAAACGTTCCGGGTGCCCAGGCTATGAACGATTATGTCACTGAGATTAATTCAGCTATGAATCTGACGGTGGTATTTCAGATGCTTATAATAGCTATTGTGCTGACGCTAATATCCGGAGCGGTTTCGATGCTGTTTGTGATGCGGTATGAACCGCTGAAAATACTCAGCAACAGAGATTAAGGAGGAGTTTTATGGCTGTATTATCACTGAAAGATATTAACTTTTCATACGGCAAAACTCCTGTGTTAAAGGGTGTTTCGTACGATTTTGAAGAAGGAAAAACGTACTGTATAATGGGTAAATCTGGTGCAGGAAAGACAACGCTTCTTTCGGTTTTGTCAGGTCTTGCATCAGCTACTTCAGGCAGTATTCTATATAACGGAAAAGATATCAGAAATATTGATACGTATAAATATCGTAGCAAATATATCGGAGTTATTTTCCAAAGCTATAATCTCATAACTAAATTTACAGCACTTGAAAACGTGGTGCTTTCTATGGATATAGCATCGTGCAAAGGGAGTGCTAAAGATAAAAAGAAAAAAGCACTTGAGCTATTAAAAAGCGTAGGACTTAACGAGGAAGAGGCTAATCGTCGTGTGCTCAAACTCTCAGGAGGTCAGCAGCAAAGAGTCGCTATTGCGCGTGCACTTTCATATGATGCACAGGTTATACTGGCTGATGAGCCGACCGGTAACCTTGATGAGGATACTCAAAATGAGATTATGGATATTTTCAGAAACTTAGCAAAAAACGGGAAATGCGTTATCTTAGTAAGTCACTCAAAGTCGGTTGAAGCTATGTGTGACGAGAGTTTTACTCTTAAAAAACTATCTACCAAGTAATATTTTCATAGAAAAGGGAGCGAAATGCTTCCTTTTCTTTTTTTAGCGATAGTTTTTACTATTTGGTTGAAATTTTATGTACTATGATTTATAATATAAAATGGATTGGGATGTGCCTTGATTTTATTTTTGGAGAATTCGGGTGCATTTGTGTTATATTTCTTAATTAGAATTAAACGATTAGGAGATAGTGAAATTTATGTTGGATTCATATGTACAGATAGACTTAGCTAAACTTAAGAGTAACGCTCAGGCTATTATCGGAAAATATCCGCAGTATGATGAGTATATCGCGGTAGTAAAAGGCGACTGCTACGGTCACGGTATGAAGGCTGCGAAAGCTCTTTATGACGGTGGTATCAGGTACTTTGCTGTATCATCGCTTGAAGAAGCGAAAGACTTCAGAGAAGTGCTCAGCGACACACCGCTTCTGTATTTAGAGCCGGTGGCGTCTGATAGATTAGACGAGGCAAATAAGCTTAAACTTACTTTAGGTGTATCCGATATGGAGCATCTTAAAAGTGTGCTTTCGTATACTGGCTGTTCTTTTAAACTTCATTTGCAAATTGATGCAGGATTTAACCGACTCGGCTTTAACGATAAAGAAGAGGTTAAAAAAGCGGTGGATATGATAAATGCATCTTCTCATAAACTCGAAGGTATTTATCAGCATTTTGCAACGTCAGGTATATTTGATATACACTATGATAATCAGAAACGCAGATTTTCTGAGCTTACATCGCTGATTGATCTGAAAAAAATACCGCTTGTGCATATGGGGAGCGGAGTGTCACTACTCGGTCATCCTAAGATTGAAATAGCTAACACTACCAGAATGGGACTTGTGATGTACGGATATAATATCGGTCCACAGTCATACGGTGGCGGTATCAAAAATAAACTCAGAGACATGCGTGATAATTATTACCGCAAAAAATATTCTCTCACCGAAACCATAAAGGACGTTGAGATACCACTTGCTCCTGCGATGGAGTACAGATGTCGTATTTTACATCTCAAAAAAGTCAAGTGTGGCGACTATGTCGGTTATGATGCTTCGTATAAAGCTCAAAGTGATATCACATTAGCTATACTTCCGGTAGGATATAATAACGGCATAGGACATAAAAACTACTCACGATTAGTCCAGATAGGAGAGAAGCTTTATCCTATCGTAGGAGAAATTGGAATGAATATGTGTGCTGTCAAAGTTGACGATAGCGTCAGCATTTCTGACGAAGTCACACTTTTAGGTAAAAAAATAACACTCGGTATGTTTTGCAGAGCTGCTGATTTGGGGCTTGCTGAAGCACTTTTGGGTATAGGCAAGAACAACGAGCGTATATATATTAATTAATCGGAGGATATTATTATGGCAATGTCAGTAGGTAAATGGTTACTTAATAAATTTAAGGATATTAACCACGAAAGAATGGACAAGCACATCGCTATCATTCAGAAAAACACAGGTAAATCTAAATTCTATATCAAATGCAGTATGATATGGAACTTCCTTACGCAGGGTACCGGATACACCGACTACTTCCGTGGTAACTTCATTGAGATTACTAATGAAGAGAAAAAGACTTTCGCTACTGCTAAGCGTTTTTATAAGCTCATAGAATATATGAACGATGAGCAGTACAGCATCGTGCTCGGTGATAAGCTTTTATTCAACGAGATTTTCAAAGAGTATCTCAAACGTGACTTTATCAACTTAAGAAAAAGTTCTGTTGAGGATTTCAAAGCGTTTCTTAGCGATAAAACTACTGTTTTTGCTAAAGAAACCAACGGTGAGTGCGGTCACGGTATCAGTAAAATTAAGGTGAGCGAAATAAAAGACGTAGCTGCTCTTTATAAGCAGTTATGGGAGAATAATCAGCTTTTAGTTGAAGATGCGATTGTTCAGCATGATGATCTCAACCAGATTAACCCACACGTTGTTAACTCTTTCAGAATAGTTACCGTTTATAAAGACGGAAAGGCTAAAGTTATCAGCAATGCACTTCGTATCAATCAGGACGAAACCGATGTTATCGGATGTACCCACGACCTTTACTTCAGCTTAGGCGCTGACGGTAAAATCGACAGTAATGTTATCGATGACTATGCTAATGTTTACGATACTCACCCTATGACTGGTAAAAAATTCAATGACGTATGCATCGGCGGTGTTGATGAAGCGTTCAGAATGTGCGAAGAAGCTCATTTAAGACTTCCTCAGGTACGCTACATTGGATGGGATATTGCTTTTTCCGTAAATGGTCCTGTTATGGTGGAAGGTAACGAATACCCTGGTTACGGTATCTTACAGTTCTATAAACTCAAAGATAAACGCACCGGCCACTTAAAAGAAGTAGCTGACGTGCTCGGCGATGAATTCAATAACATTAAGCTTTAATAAAAAAGAGGAGTGCAACTGCACTCCTCTTTTTGTGTTTTATTATTTAGTTTTTGAAACGATAACACGAGATGGTCCCATATCATCATTAGAAAATGAGAAGAAAATCTGACCGATATAGTCATAAAGTCCTCTTGATGGTGCATCAATTTCAACGAATTTTTCTCCGTCGAATGCTTTAACGATTGTTTTATCTACTGTGTTTTTTGTGACGGTAACACAGTTGTGAGTTTTCTCAGGTAATGCTTCTCCGATTTTCTCTTTTTTAGTACCGTCGATTGAAGTAGCGTAGTATTCAAGAATACCGCTTTCATTTGTTCCGTAGAATAAATAATTATCAGATACGAAAAGGAAAGTCATATTTTCGCTGTTATCAGTGAAAACACTGTTTATACTGTTGTCCTGAGGGTCGTAACAGTATATGGTGTTTTCGCTTTCGTTTTCGAGTTTAGTGCTTGGAAAATAAAATTTACCGTCGTAGCAATCGATAGTGTCGCCGGTTTTCAAATCACTGAGAGTTTCTGCTGTGCCTGTTGTATAGTCAAATGATTTAAGTGTGCCGTATGTATCAAAGTGGGTGTCTCTGCAGATGTAATAGAATTTAGTATCAATCGTAAGCGGATTTACAAGTCCTTTTTCGAGCATTTTGGTTTCTTTGCTATCAAGATCTGTCACAAACAAACCTTGATGAGAGTACTGCTCTGTTGAGTCATCTGTGAAGTACAGCTTGTTGTCATAAATCATAACAGGGTCAGCCATACCGGTGCATTCTGCCAGCACTTTCTCGTCTTTACCGCTTGTGTTAATTGATCTGATCTGAAAAACTTTTGATGTGTAATCGTATTCAGTATCGGAAGGATATGTATTAGAAACAAATAAAATGGTTTTACCGTCTGTGGCAATACTTGTAGCGTTAGTTTTAGTCAGTTCTTTTTCATTACCTTTGGAATCAACCTGTCTGATACCGTTTTCATCGGCAACATATGAGTAGTCGCCGGATTTAACGGTGCGCGCGTATTTTGATAAAGAACGCACATAACCATTGCTTTCTGTATAGTTTTTATTTTCGGTGATGTTGCCAACGATGGAGTTGTTGTAGTATTCAACAATTGTGTCAATTTCGTCAGGTGGCAATTCGTTAATTGTTGAAACATCGGTGGTTGAAGAAGTGGTAGCACTGTCTTTTGATGCATTATTAGCAGTAGCTACCTCTTTTTTGTTGTTGCATGAGCATAAAACAAAGCATAAGCAAATAAGTATGGCGAGTATTGATAATAGTCTGAATTTCATAACAACCTCCTGTTAATTTTGTACACATATATATTATCATGACGATTATTTTTAGTCAATAATATCTTATGCCTTTTAATTTCGATGCACTTGTGATAAACTAAATAAAGATTTTTAAAAAAGGTGATTTTTTGGAAAGCGTTTTTGATAGAATTTATAATACCGTCAGTCAGATTCCTAAAGGCAAGGTGCTGACATATGGTGACGTTGCTAAACTGTCGGGAAACCCCAGGTGGGCGAGAGTAGTCGGATATGCACTTCATAATAATCCCGACCAAGAAAAAATTCCGTGTCACAGAGTAGTGAACCGCGAGGGAAAAGTCGCTAAAGCCTTTGTTTTTGGCGGAGAAAACGAGCAGGTACGACTGCTTTTATCAGAAGGCGTAGAAGTAGTAGACGGTAAAGTGGATTTAGAAAAATACAGATGGAAAGAGGAGATTATATTATGAGGGCACTAATAACAGGAGCATCATCGGGAATAGGAAGAGATATGGCACGATATCTCGCAAAAAAAGGCTATGATTTAGTCATAGTTGCTCGACGCACCGATAGATTAGAAAAGCTTAAAAAAGAGCTTTCGCACGTCGATGTCAGATGCATTGGTGCGGATTTATCCGATAAGGCTGAATGCGTGCGTGTGTATGAGGAAACTAAAGATTTACAGATTGATATGCTCATAAATAACGCGGGTTTTGGCTTAGCTGGTGAGTTTTTTGATACCGATCTCGATACAGAACTTAAGATGATAGATACCAATATCACGGCGCTTCATATACTCACTAAGCTTTATCTCAAAGATTTCGTTGAGCGTGACAGCGGTACTATACTTAATGTTGCGTCGTCTGCAGCATTTATGGCTGGTCCGCTACTCAATACTTACTACGCTACTAAAAACTATGTATACAGACTTAGTCAGGCGATTTATCAGGAGCTCAAAGAGCGTAAAAGTAAGGTGAAAATTTCCATACTTTGCCCCGGTCCTATAAAGACCGAGTTTTTGGATATCGCAAACGTGGGCTTTGTGATAAAAGGACTTGAGAGTGAGTATGTAGCAAAGCTCGCTATCGATAAAGCGCTGAAAGGAAAGCTCATAATAATTCCTGGGGTAATGATGAAAATCGGTAAGTTTTTACTGAGGTTTACTCCTGAGAAACTGATGCTTTTCGTATCATACCGCATTCAGCACAGAAAGAAAAAATAGCACAAAAAAGCTCCCGAAAAGGGAGCTTTACTTTTTATATGATTTAGTACACAGTCATCAGCGGATTCAGGCTGTTTTTCTGGGATTCTGCCTCGTCTATGTAGTCGATAGCTTTATAAAGACCGTTTACTACACAATCCTCGGGCTTTTTAGCTACTTCTACTTTGATGTCAGTAGCAGTTTCCACCATTTCTTTCATACCTCTTAAATTACTCAGTCCGCCTGTGATAGTGATACCATCGGTGTGGATATCTGCTAAAAGCTCAGGTGGTGTCTCTTCGAGTACGTCGGAAATGCTGATAGCAATATTTTTAGCTATATCGAAAATTACTTCCATAATTTCTGATGAAGTAACCTCAACCGCTTTTGGAAGACCTCTTACTGCGTCACGACCTTTGAGTCTGTATGTTCTGTCATTTTCTTCGTACATAACGGTACCGATAGCTTCTTTGCATTTTTGTGCCATACTTTTACCGATTACTAAATTATGCTGGCGTCTTGCGTATTTTATGATTTCTTCGTCCATAGCGTTTCCTGCGATTTTCAGAGTTTTTCCGACTGAAACACCGCCAAGTGTCATGACAGCAATGTCAACGCTACCACCACCGATGTTCACAAGCATAGTGCCGTGAGGACTCATGATATCTTTATTACATCCGAAAGCAGCTGCTTTAGCAGATTCTAAAAGCAGTACTCTGCGTACACCGAAACTGGAAATTGCATTAACGATAGCTCGTTTTTCAACCTCGGTGATTTCTCCCGGGATACACGCTAATACTCTAGGCATTACGACACGACTCTTACACACTTCACCTAAGAATATGTTGACAAGTTCTTCTACTAGTCCCGATTGTGCAATAACGGAAGAGTCAAGTGGAAATACTACGTCAACTCGGTTTGAAGTCCTTCCTAGCATCTGGTATGCTTCGTCACCGAATGCAAGAATTTCGTTAGTCGTTTTATCGTATGATATAACCGATGGCATATCGATTACTTTACCTTCGTTTTCAATACAGATTCTGGTATTATTGGTACCTAAATCAAGTGCTATATCCATCTATGAATACCACCTTTCGTTTCTAAGTGAGATTATATAACAGAGTATGAGTTTTTTCAAGTTTCAAAATAAGTCAGCAGTGGTAAGTAATGTCACACAACATATTTGAGCAGGTTTTGCTTTACTGAGGGTTTTGGCGCATTCGCCTAATGTTGAACGTGTGGTGACAACATCATCGACTAAAAGTATGTGTTTATCCTTTACTTTATCTTTATCGCATACTTTGAAAGCACCCTTGAGATTAGTCTTTCGTTTTTTAGGTTCAACATCGTGTTGGTGCTCGGTGTGCCTGATTTTTTCAAGCGTGTTTACACACGGTGTTTTCATATGCTCCGATAGACATTTTGCGAGCAGTTCGCTTTGATTGTATCCACGCTCGAACTCGTCCTTTTTGTGCATAGGAACGAATGTGATATAGTCAAAAATCATATCGGGATAAGCCACCTTTATCTGATTGTACATCAGAAACGCTAGCTGGTCTGCGTACTGTGGCTTTGAATTGAACTTGAAGTTTATGAGAGTCTTCTTGAATATTCCGTCATATGGCAGTGCACTGGTGCATCGGTAACCACCCGTTACACCGTGCGATACTCCTCTTTTTGGAATTAGCTTTTTGCATTTATCGCACGCGTAGTCTTTTTTGTTCAAAATAGTACCGCAGTACGGACAACGAGACGGATAAAAAGTCTCTTTTATGAAATTTGCTAAAATTGAGAATGGTTTAATCATAGCGATTTCCTATTCAGTAGTAAGAAAGTATTTAAGTCCCGAGAAGCGTGCGATTCGCTTGTTATTATTAACCATACGTTTAACCGCATTCTGGTCACCGACTAAAATGAGCATTTTCTTAGCTCTTGTGACAGCAGTATAAAGCAGGTTTCTGTACATCAGCTGAGGGGGGAAGTTATGTATCGGCATAACTACCGCTTCGAACTCGTTGCCCTGACTTTTATGAACCGTACACGCATACGCAAGCTCTAAATCAGAAAGAGAGTCGGTATCATACATAGCGATTTTGTCATCAAAACTCACTTTCACTAAG
>JAFVVB010000036.1 GCA_017502425.1 Ruminococcus sp.
CACAAAAAGACTGACGCGTCTTTTATGGCTACTACTACGAACCACACGGTGTTTCTGCTTACCACCTTCATACCAAAACAAAAAAGACACCCTATTGGGTGCTATTTAATGCTGGGGAAATATTAAGGGTGGATGTTCTGCGTTGTTTGATTTTTCGACCGTTGCGGACGGTGTCCGAAAAATCTACACTACTCGAAATTCGTAGCACAAAAAGACTGACGCGTCTTTTATGGTTACTACTACGAACCACACGGTGTTTCTGCTTACCACCTTCATACCAAAACAAAAAAGACACCCTATTGGGTGTCTTCATTGTTTTGGTGGGAGAGGGTGGATTCGAACCACCGAAGTCACTGACAACAGATTTACAGTCTGCCCCCTTTGGCCACTCGGGAACTCTCCCACATATAAAGCCTACTTTTCAGTAGGCTTGTTTGGAGCTGGTGGACGGACTCGAACCCCCGACCTGCTGATTACAAATCAGCTGCTCTACCAACTGAGCTACACCAGCGAATTTCTAACGCCCGATTATAATATCACATTCGATATGGGTTTGTCAACTGTTTTTTGCAAAAATTATTCGATATATTGATTTTTTTATGTCTGTATTGTAAAATATCAGGTGATAAAATAAAATCAGCCTCATGGGGAAAGCTATTCTCAGAGGTGTTTTTATGCAAAAAAGTTTTATCTGCGGTAATCTCAGGCGAAAGTTTTATTTGATATATTTACTTAATGTTGTGGATTGGGTGTGTACTGTATTACTATTGTCCACCGGGTCTTTTACGGAAGCTAACCCGATTGCAAGAACTTTTATTTATAATTTATATCTCGGTTTTTTTGTTAAGTGCCTTTTACCGCTGATTTTTATTATACCTGTGTGTAAATTTCTTTATATTCTTGATCCGCCGTATCTGAAAGTTGCTGATATGGTGATATCTTTCGGGTTTACTGTATATTTAGCGATTATTATAGATCATATTATTAATTTTATTTTGTTACTTATAAATTAGGAGGTGAGGGTGTGCCGGTACTTAGTGTTCATAATCTTAGTATGACTTTTATTGAGCAGAATTTATTCACTGACGTGAGTTTTAATATTGAACCACATGATAAAGTAGGTTTCATCGGTGCTAACGGTGTCGGCAAAACCACCATCTTCCGTATCTTAAATGGTGAGGTTTCTCCGTCGTCAGGATCAGTATCCGTAGCTAAAGATACTAAAGTAGGATATATGCAGCAGCACGCCTGCACACATCCTAAAAGATGTATATACGATGAGGTTTTAAGCGTATTTGATTATTTAAAAGAAATGCAAAAAGAAATTGATAGTCTTTCCCTTGATATCGAAAGCGGTAGCGAAGATATAGATGCGTTGATTAACCGCCAGACTTTACTTATTGAGCTTTATGAGCGAGAGGGCGGTCTTACATATGAGAGCAGGGCGCGTTCAGCACTGCTGGGACTTGGATTTAGTGAGGAAGATTTTTTAAAACCTACCGGTACTTTAAGCGGTGGTCAGATGTCAAAACTCTCGCTGTGTAAACTTCTTTTATCAAAAGCAAATCTGCTTTTACTTGATGAGCCTACCAACCATCTTGATATAAAATCAGTAAGCTGGTTAGAAGGCTTTCTCAGAGATTTCAAAGGCGAGATTATCATTATCAGCCACGACCGTTATTTTTTAGATGCGGTTACTAACAGAACCATAGAGCTTGAGCATAATAGAGTAACTTCCTACGAAGGAAATTACTCTACATTCATAAAAAAGAAAGAGCACGAAAAAGAAGCTCTTCAGAATAAATTCAAAAACGATATGCGTGAGATAAAGCGTATCGAAGGTATTATTGAACAGCAGAAAAGATGGGGTAGAGAACGTAATTATATTACAGCCCAGAGTAAACAGCACCAAATCGATAAGATAAAAGACCAGCTTGTTACTCCTGATAGCGAGCTTGAGACCTTGTCTTTTGAATTAGAGCCTGAGCGTGAAAGCGGTCAGGATGTGCTGATGTGCTACGATTTATCAAAGAGCTTTGAAAATAATAAGCTTTTTGATAATCTTTCTATGCATATAAAAAAGGGTGAGAGAGTATTTATTATTGGTCCTAACGGATGCGGCAAAAGCACACTGTTTAAAATCCTGACTTCACAGTGCGATGCAGATACGGGAGCTGTGCGTTTCGGTGCTAAGGTTGACCTTAGTTATTTTGATCAGATGCAGAATGATCTGGATTTATCAAAAACAGCACTCGATGAAGTTTATGATGCATATCCTCAGATGGATTTGACGAGAGTAAGGACTATGCTCGGTTCGTTTATGTTCAAAGGCGACGATGTGTTCAAAAAACTCTCTAATATGAGTGGTGGCGAAAGAGCCAGAGTATCGTTATTGAAATTGATGCTAAAACGCGGTAACCTGCTTTTACTCGATGAGCCGACTAACCATCTTGATACAGCCTCCAGAGAAGCACTCGAGAAAACTCTCTTAAACTATGGTGGCACTATGCTGATTATCAGCCATGACCGTTATTTTATTAATAAACTTGCGAATAGAGTGCTATATATGGACGAGTCCGGTTTTACAGAATATCTGGGTAACTACGATAACTATCTTGAGCGAATCGAAAACAAAGAAAGCGAAGATATAAAGGCAGAAGATACTAAAGAAAAACCGAAATTAAACGATTATCAGCTTCAAAAACAGCAAAAAGCAGAGGAAAGAAAACGCAAAACTCAGCTTAAAAAATGTGAAGAGCAAATCGCCTTGCTTGAAGAAGAAATTGAGTCACTTAACCAGCAGATGAATGATGAAAGCGTAATTAGTGACTACGAGAAACTGTCAGAAATAACTGAGAATCTCGAAAAAGCCCAGTCGCAGCTTGATGAGTGTTACGAGTTGTGGACGGAGCTGTCAGAATAAAAGCTGTTTTAGTATTTATCCGCCCGTGGCGCAGCTGGATAACGCAACGGATTCCGATTCCGGAGAACGGGAGTTCAAATCTCTTCGGGCGGGCCATAAAACGCAAGGGTACACCGAAAGGTGTGCCCTTTCGTTTTATAATATCAATGAGAGATTTGAACTCTAAGAGGGTGAGCGACGGCGGTGAAACCGTAAAAACACTCCGGTGTGAGTGTTTTTAGGAGCGAAGTCCGAGTCGCCCCAAGACGAGGACGATAGATTTTCGGAGAAAATATATATCTCTTCGGGCGGGCCAAAAACACGGCAGTATACCTAAGGTGTACTGCCGTGTTTTAAATTTTTATGAGATTTGGTTCTTTCAGAGTGAGCTACGGCGAGAAAACCGCAAAACAGTATGTTATGAGATAAAAATAAAGGCACACAAAAAGTGCGCCTTCTACTTTACATATCAATATATCCCATTACTTCGTTACAGCTTAGCTCAAGTGCACTACTAAAATACAGCGATTGACCACAGTATGGAGTGTCAAATTTTGCAACGTATCTGCATATTTGTGTCGCGTTATTTATATCATAAGGATTTGTTTTTAGTACATCGCAGGTTTCTTTTGAAAAAACATCGAGATTGTATGAAGGGATTTTTGCGATAGCTTTCTGAAGATAAGTAGCGTCCATGATATTAACCGCACAGTCAAAGTCAACATCGCCGTACTTGAGTGTTCTGCCGACAGCATATGCGTATATGGCAGGTGCGTCTTTTCCAGCACGAAAATCGAGTGAAATGAGTATAGGTGTAGTAATATCACTTTTGTTAAGTGATAACGGATATGTTGAGCCTTTGCTTATTAATCTGACATCATTTTCTGTTTTAGGTGACGGATAATTAGGAATAACTCTCAGCGTATCATTTTCCATTTTTGCACCATACTCTATGTTTTCTTTAGGACTTATTACATTGAATCCTGTTGAGAAAACTTTCAGTTCTTCTGATGATATATAGCATCTGTAAATGCCGTTTGAGTCATAAACGAAATCTTTTGATACACTTTTTTCAGTATTAATTAACGTGAGTGTATCAAACGGTTTTGTGTAAGCACCGCCGTTGTTTCGTAAATCATCAATGAATGCAGAGCTGTAATTCATTGAGCTTTTGAAATCAAGCTCCTGAAAATCCTGTGGTATGTACGCAATGTAGTATTGATTGACTGTGAGCAAAGTGCACATATCGTTAAACTCATTTTCGTCAAGGATATTCAATGCGCCTTTAAGCTGAGCTTTCATATCGTCAAAATTCCCATATTCATACACCAGTACCTCAGGGAGATTCTCGGTTATCTCATCGTGGGTTAAGTATAGCATCGCGTACTGTTTGTATGTAGTGTCGATTATTATGCTATTAAAGGAGCCTTTGCTATCAGTAAATTCAGTTCTGTAAAAATTGAAAATGTGAGCATCGGTGTTAGCTCCGATAGTAGTTTCTGTGATTATGTTATGGTCATAAAGAATTTTTTGGAAAGCTGTGGAGCATGGACCGCAGTTAGCTTCAAAGGTAACGTACTCATCATCGCATTCAAAACTTCTTACCTTGTGAGCTATTTCAACCAGTTCGTCATAATTGTCGTTGTAAATATCTATCACGACTTCTCTTAAATCATTGATGTTTCTGAATGTTATGGTTTTTTCTGAGCTTTTTGCTGAGGTTGTACTGAGCGTTATCGTACAAATAACAGGAAGCAGTAAAATTAAGCATAGTATTCTTTTCATTTGTAGACCTCCTTTTATTTACACTATAAATAATTTGCACCGATTTTTCAATAGCTACACGCAAAACAGTCGGGGAAATTCCCCGACTGCTTTTTACTTTTACTTACTGTATTTTACATTTTTAGCAGCCGCATCCACCTGAGCAACCGCAGTCGTTATTGTTGTTGCCGCAGCAAGCCCATAAGATAACGAGAAGAATGATAATGAGGCAACAGCTGTTGCCGCCGAAAAAGCCGTTAGAACACATGTGATTTCCTCCTTTCTTGTTACACTACATACTATTTCAAAAGGCTTGATTGTGTTACAAAAAGGTTTGCGTATTACGTGTGAAAGTGGTATAATGTTCTGGTATTATTTTCGAAAGGACTATATTATGGATTATGCATTAAATTTAGCTCAGCATTTTAATATCAAACCTGAATATGCTGAAAATGTTATTGAGCTGCTTGATGAAGGTAACACTATACCTTTTATTGCACGATACAGAAAGGAAGCCCACGGCAGCATGGATGACCAGCTGATTCGTGAACTTTCTGACCGACTTGATTATCTGAGAAACCTCGATAAAAGAAAGCAGGAAGTAAAAGAGCTTATTGATGCTCAGGAAAAGCTTACTGACGAGATAGTGCAAGCGCTTGAAAAAGCTACTACTTTATCGGAAGTTGAGGATATTTATCGTCCATATCGACCAAAGCGTAAGACCAGAGCATCGGTTGCTAAAGAAAAAGGACTTGAGCCGCTCGCACTTTATATTTTAGCTCAGGAAGATTATAAAGCAGACCCGTTAGCACTTGCACAAGAGTACATAAACGAAGAAAAAGGCGTTAACAATGCTGAAGAAGCATTACAAGGTGCACTTGATATCATAGCTGAAAATGTATCAGATAATGCAGAAATCAGAAAACGTGTTCGTAATCTGTGTTTCCATAACGCTACTATTGTATCAAAAGCATCAGACGAAGAAAAAGAAAGCGTGTATACTATTTACTACGAATTTGAGGAAGCTGTATCTAAAATTGCTTCCCATAGAGTTTTGGCTATTGACCGTGGTGAAAAGGAAGGCTTTTTGAAAGTCAGCGTAAAACTCGATGACGAAAAACCTCTGCGTTCTATTTCTTCTGTTATGGTAAAGGGTACTTCTATGTGCTCTGATGCTGTTTACGAAGCATGTAAGGATGCGTATTCCCGTCTGATTTTCCCGTCAGTCGAGCGTGAAATCAGAAAAGAACTCACCGAAAAAGCTGTAACAGGAGCGATTAAAGTTTTTGCTACTAATTTGAGACAGCTTTTAATGCAGCCTCCTGTTAAAGGCAGAGTAGCTATGGGCCTTGACCCGGGTTATCGTACAGGCTGTAAAGTAGCTGTTGTTGACCCTACCGGCAAAGTGCTTGACACGTCTATCATTTATCCTACTCATTCAAAGGCTAAGGTGGATGAGTCAAAACGTGTCATCAAAAACCTTATTAAAAAACATAGTGTGGAGATTATCGCTATCGGTAACGGTACAGCTTCTAAAGAAACCGAGATGTTTACTGCGTCGGTTATTTCCGATATTCCTGAGAAAGTTTCATATATGGTAGTAAGCGAGGCGGGTGCATCTGTTTATTCTGCATCAAAACTCGCTGCTAAAGAATTCCCGCAGTTTGATTTGACTTTGCGTAGTGCCGTGTCGATAGCACGACGTTTACAAGACCCACTCGCTGAGCTTGTGAAAATTGAGCCTAAAGCTATCGGCGTCGGTCAGTATCAGCACGATATGCCTCCTAAACAGCTTGATAGTGCACTTGATGGTATTGTTGAAGAGTGTGTAAACAACGTTGGTGCTGATTTGAATACAGCTTCAGCTTCACTTTTAAAACGAGTTGCTGGCTTGTCTTCTGCTGTGTGTGAGAATATCGTAAAGTACAGAGAGGAAAACGGACAATTTAATTCTCGTGCAGAATTAAAGAAAGTTCCTAAACTCGGACCTAAAGCGTTTGAACAGTGCGCAGGCTTTTTGAGAGTTATCGAAAGCCGTAATCCGCTTGATAGCACAGGAGTTCACCCTGAGAGTTATGGTGTCGCTAAAAGTCTTATTGAGCTTTGCGGATGCAAATCTGCTGATATCAAAAACGGTGGTATAGCTGATATCGAAGAAAAGGTGAAAGCTATGGGTGGAGTGGAAAAAATCGCTCCTATGCTCGAGGTGGGTGTACCTACTCTTTCTGATATTGTCAAAGAACTATCAAAACCGGGTCGTGATCCTCGAGAAGAGCTACCGCCACCACTGCTTAGAACCGACGTGCTTTCTATGGAGGATCTCAAAGCTGGTATGGTGCTTACTGGTACTGTGCGTAACGTTATCGATTTCGGAGCATTTGTTGATATCGGTGTTCATCAGGACGGTTTGGTTCATATCAGCCGTATATGTAACAAGTTTATTAAACATCCTAGCGAAGTGCTCAAAGTAGGAGACGTCGTCAAAGTAGCGGTATTGTCCGTTGATGTTGATAAAAAGCGTATCAGTCTTACTATGCGCGATATAAAAGAAGAATGATGAATGGTGCTGTCAGTGTTTTGACAGCACCTTTTTTTATTTCATTATTCGCACAAAAAGAAAGCTTTTCTTTTGTGCATTATCACTAAAACTTTGTTGGTTTTTTCTACTACGAAAAAGTATAAAATACTACATATCGTGTTGCATAAATCTGCCATTGGGAGTATAATGATTACAATAGTGTAACATACGAGTAGTGTATGTTGCGCAAATATTTATATGGAGGAAATCTTATGAAACAATTCAAGAGAATCATCAGCTTTGTAATTGCTATGACTATGATCATGTCTATGTTCAGCATAACAATCGCAAGCACATCAGCTGCGACAAAGACTTATATTCTCGGTGATGCGAATCAGGACGGCAAAGTTGACGTTATGGATGCTACATACATCCAGAGATATTCTGCTTTGATGTCTGGTTCAGATATCGAGGACGGTTCTATTCAGTTCGCTGCTGCTGATGTAAACTATGATGGTAAAGTGTCTGTAATGGACGCTACTATCATCCAGCGTTATGTAGCTCTTTATGATGTTACAGGATACGATGTTGGAAAGACATTTACATTCGGCACACCTGATGATGATGAAACAACCAACACAGAAGAATCATCAGAAGATACACAGAACTCTTCTAGCGAGACTGTTGAGTCTTCAGACGATACAGTAGAATCAAGTGAAGATACTGTTGAATCAAGTGAAGAAACTATTGAGTCTTCTGAGGATGAGGAAGTAACAGAGGGTTACTACCTCGTTGGTACATTAAACGGCCAGTCACTGTGGAGTGCTGATACACTCACAGCTGACAGAAAACTCAAAGAGAACCCTGACGTTGCTGGTGAGTATATGCTCAACTGGACATTCTACGGCGGCGACGAGTTAAAGGTTGCTCACTTTGATGGTACAGGCATTGACGCTTGGTACAACGATGGCGGAGACAACTATAAGATTGGTGAAACATCTAACAAAGTTGGTCCTGGTACAGTATACTTCAACCCTAACGGAAACCCTGAGTGGTCATACAAGTATTTAACTGTACAGCCTAGAAGCGACGAGTCTTCAGAAGAGACAGTTGAATCAAGCGAAGAAACAACTGATTCTAGCGAAGAAACAACTGATTCAAGTGAAGGAACAGTTGAGTCTTCTGAGGAAGACGACGAAGTAACTGCTGGTTACTACCTCGTTGGTACATTAAACGGCGAGTCACTTTGGAACAACGCTCCACTCACAAACGATAGAAAGTTCAAAGAGAACCCAGCTGTAAAAGGCGAGTACTTACTCGATTGGACATTCTACGGCGGTGACGAACTCAAAGTAGTTTACTTTGATGGCACAGAAATCAAGACTTGGTACAAAGACCAGGCTGATAACTATAAGATCGGCGCAGATTCTGACAAGGTTGGCGATTGCACAGTATACTTCAACCCTGACGGAAACTCAGATTGGTCATACACATACTTCACTGTACAGCCAAGAGAAGATAAACCTACAACTGATGAGTCAAGCGAGGAGACAGTAGAGTCAAGTGAAGATACAGTAGAGTCATCTGAAGATACAGTTGAGTCTTCTGAGGAAGACGACGAAGTAACTGCTGGTTACTACCTCGTTGGTGCATTAAACGGTAAGGACTTATGGTTCGTAGACGAAACAGCTGCTGACAGAAAGCTCGAAGCTAACCCTAAGGCAGACGG
>JAFVVB010000005.1 GCA_017502425.1 Ruminococcus sp.
CATACGGAAAATAACGTACATGAAGTAAATCATAGCAACGTCGTGGAAAAGAGCAACGAGAGCCATGATACCTGCTGATAAACCGCCGATACGCTTAAATCTGATAGTAACGTAAAGCACCATTAAAGCACATGCGATAAGTACAGCTGTTAAACACTTGAGCAAGAACTTAAAGCCCATTGAAGCTTCCACAGAAGTTGTCTCCTGATAAACGAAGTTATTATCAGGGAAAGCCTTAGCGAGAGCTTTTGTGATAGTATCCTGCTGAGCTGTATCGATAGCATCCTCACCTGAGAAGTTGATATCAATTACATAAGCATCTTCGTTTTCAGTGTTATTCATAATATCCTTAGAAACAGTGAATGTTACTGTGTTCTCAGGAGTAGCTTTCTGGATAGTATCTTTAAGTGCGTTTTCATCAACCTCACCTGTGAAGCTGTATGAAATGATAGCACCGCCCTTGAACTGAATATCAAGAGTTGTACCGAAAATAAAGTTACAGATAATACCGATAAGAATGATAGCAAGTGAGATGCCAAAGAAAACCTTACTGCGACCAACAAAGTTTAAGTCTTTTTTCATTATTTAGCACCTCCAAACAGCCAGTTTTTGCGTAAGCATTTGAAACGTGAAATGCTTCTGAGCATGATTCTTGAGAAGAATACGCCCATGATAAAGTTGGAGATAACACCCATTAAGAGAGTGTAACCAAACGCATAGATAGTACCAGTAGTTGATGCACCGAACAACCATGAAAGAATGTTAGATGGACCGAATACTAAGAGAAGAATGATAGAAACAATAACAACAGTCATGTTACCGTCAATGATAGCAGTAAGTGAGTTCTTACTACCTTTTTCGATAGCAGCATCGAGAGTTTTGCCTGTTCTGAATTCATCTTTGATACGCTCAGCAGTGATGATGTTCGCATCAACACCCATACCGATAGAGAGGATAATACCTGCGATACCAGGGAGTGTCATAGTAAATGAATCAAATGGAGCAAAATATCTTGTGATAGCTGCGATTGAAAGACCTACCTGACCAAGTAAAGCGATAACTGCAACGAAGCCAGGAATTCTGTATCTGATAATCATAAAGAGTGCAATCAGAATGAACGCGATAATACCAGCATAGCCCATAGCCATTAATGAGTTCTGACCTAAAGTAGGGCTGATAGAGCTGTATGATGCAACTTCTAATGAGAAAGGAAGTGCACCACCATTAATCTGGTTAGCAAGATCATTAGCTTCTTCAACTGTGAAGTTACCTGTGATTGAAGCCTTACCACCGGTGATAGCTTCGTTAACAGTAGGTGATGAAAGCAGGATATCATCCATGTAGATAGAAATCTGCTGACCTACGTTAGCTGCTGTAACTTCAGCAAAAGTTTTAGCACCCTCAGAAGTGAGATCTAAGTATACCATGTACTCACCAGCAGAACCGGTTTCTGTGTTAACACCGGCAACAGCTGACTTAACAGCAGAACCATCCATCAGAACTTCACCTGATGCGTTCTGGAAAGTAAGCTTAGCGGTAGCTGCGAGTTCATCGATAGCTTTAACCGGATCAAAATCAGTTTCGTCCTCTTTCCATGGGAAACGAACAATAATACGATCACTACCATAATCTGCGTAAAGCTCATAGTCAGTGATACCACTTGAAACCATTCGGGTTTCGATAATTGACTTAGCAGAGTCTAACTGCTCATCAGTAGCGTCCATGTCATCAGCAGGCTTAAATGTAGCTTCGACACCGCCACGGATATCAATTCCCCATCTGATGTCATTGATACCCTTGAATACAGTCTGCTCAACATCGCCCTGGTAGTATGATACACCAAGGATAGAAGTAGCTGTAAACAGGATGATCAGAATGGCAACGATGAAGAAAACAGGCTTTGGAATTCTTTTCATGCCTTGGACCTCCATATTTTTTGTGTTGTCAAAAGTGTATGCAAGGTTAATAAATAATAAAAACTCTGCTACGGTGTACACTTTTAACCATAACAGAGTAATTATACTTTTTTATCACAAAAAAGTCAACTAAAGTTATCGAAATCTTTGTGAATATTATTTAATAATTGTCGGAATTTGATGATATATTTCTAAATTAGAAATATATGCGAGATTTAGGCATTTTTTGAAAGTAAAACCTCAACCGCAGCAAGCTTAGTACATACTGAGAATACATCCATAGCTTTTGAAAGGTCCTCAATAGATGGAGCGGTAGGTGCAATTCTGATATTAGAATCCTTAGGGTCGTTACCATATGGATATGTTGCACCGGCACTTGTCAGAACAACTCCTGCTTCTTTGCAAAGCTCTACTACCCTTTTCGCAGTACCTTTTAAAACATCAACACACACAAAGTATCCGCCCTTAGGAATCTCATATGAAATAATACCGTATTCCTCGATATTCTGCTTGATTTTTTCAACAACCATATCAAATCTAGGTTTTAAAATTTCCTTATGCTTTTTCATATGGGCTTTCATACCGTCGAAATCCTTGAAGAAACGAACGTGTCTGAGCATATTGATTTTATCAAAACCAATAGTCTGATACTTATACTTATTCTTGATAACTTTCATATTGTTATCACTAGCAGCCATCGCAGCAACACCGGAACCTGGGAAAGTAATCTTTGAAGTTGAGCAGAACTCGATAGGTAAATCGTAATTATCGTGCTTTTTACATTCTTCAAAAATATCTAAAAGCTCAACGCTTTCATCAGTAAGATCATGGATAACATAGGCGTTATCCCACATAATTCTGAAATCTTTAGCAGCAGGTTTTAAGGAAGCGAGACGCTTTACAGTTTCATCAGAGTATGTGATACCCTGTGGATTAGAGTATTTAGGCACACACCAGATACCTTTAACTGATTCGTCTTCAACTAACTGCTCAACAACATCCATATCAGGACCACTTTCGAGCATCGGAACAGTAATCATTTCAAACCCGAAGTACTCAGTGATACCAAAATGTCTGTCGTATCCAGGTACAGGACATAAAAACTTTCTGTCTTTAACTTCGTACCATGGCTTACAACCATCAACAACAGGTTTAGTCATAAAACACGCGATAGTATCAAACATCATATTAAGACTGGAGTTACCGCCGACCATAATCATGTCAGGAGTAACGTTCATCATCTTAGCCATCAGATTCTTGCATGATGGAATACCATCCATAATACCGTAGTTACGGCAATCCTGACCATCAATAGTTACGCACTCAACATCACTATTGATAATATCAAGCATACTTTTGGATATTTCGAGCTGTTCCTGACAAGGTACACCTCTGGACATATTAAGCGCTAAGCCTAATCCTTTAATGTCATCATATTCTTTTTTTAGTTTTGAATACTCATTCTTGAGTGATTC
>JAFVVB010000037.1 GCA_017502425.1 Ruminococcus sp.
AGCAGATATAAACACGTTGACGAACTCAATCGACTCGGCGCTAATATAAAAGTCGAAGGCAAGGTTGCGATGGTTGACGGTGTCAAACACCTTTATGGCGCTAACGTCAGAGCTCTGGATTTAAGGGGTGCGGCAGCTTTAGTAGTCGCATCGCTATCGGCTCAGGGTCACAGCGAAATAAGCGGAGTGAGATACCTTGAAAGAGGGTATGATGAACTCGAAGTAGTTTTAGCGTCTTTGGGTGCGGATATAAAGAAGATTTAAACTTATTATTAAAGAAAAGGAGGGATTTGCGTGAGTGATAGATTTGATGATTATGATTTTGATAATTTTTCTGAACCTGACATAATGGATAAAATCGGGGAAAGTTTTACTTCTGTTTTTTCCCGCAAATCCCGTAATGACGATAACTCAGATGACCTTTTAAGCGAGTTTTCTTCCAGCAAAGACGGAGATGACTACGAGCTTTTTGTAGATGAAAGCGCAGAAAAAGAAAAAAAGGTCATTAAACCGAAAAAACAGCCGAAGAAGACTTCTAAGAGAGATAAAGATAGAAAACCGAAGTCTCCGACTGTAAGAAAAATACGCAACATCATTGCTTACTGTGCAATTGTTGCAGTTGTGCTTTGTGTGTGCGTTGTGCTATCGCTGACAGTACTGTTTAAAACCCAGAATTACGAGGTCAGCGGAAACACCAAGTACAAAGAAGCCGAAATTATCGATACATGTGGTATCGGCGGAAATGAAAACATATTCTTGGCTAATAAACGTGCAGCCGAAAAGCGATTGAAGAAAAACTATCCGTATATTGAAGATGTCGAGGTTTCTTTCAAGATTCCTGAAACTATCACTATTGATATAGTAGAGGCTGTACCATCATATATGGTTAAAGTAAACGATACTAAATATCTCGTTGCATCCTCTAAGGGCCGAGTACTGGAAATAATAAAGAGTACTAAAGGTAAAGAATTACCGCTGTTTTTAGGAAAAGGGGTAGAGGGTAAAGAAGTCGGTGAATACATAGAGTATACTGACGAGAACACACTCGAAATCATCAACGAAATCAGTACGGTTTTCGCTGATAACGGTTACAAAGGCATCACCCAGATTGATGCTACCAACACAGCTAACATTTCTATTACATATGACGGCAGAATCAAAATAAAGATAGGTTTTCCGGAAGAGTTAAGTTACAAGATTCGTACCGCTATGACTATTATTAAAGAAAAGCTCGACCTCAACGGCACAGAAACTAAGGGCGAACTCGATGTATCCGACTGCAATACTACTAAAAAGTCATACTTTTTAGACCAGTCTATCATTGATGCCCAGAAAGCCGAGGAGAAGAAAGCGGCTGAGGATCAGGAAACTGACACTAATACTACACAGAGCGAAGAGCAAAGCGAAGACGACAGTTTCTCGGATGTAAACAGTATGGAGGACCTTGCAAGCGATACCGATTCGCAGGAAGAAAGTAGCGAGGAAGAGGAAACTGAGCCGTTATCACCTGATGACTGGTATCTCGATTAGTATAAAAAATTACGAATATTTCAAAAAAATATTGAAAATATCGAGAATATGTGGTAAGTTATAAGGTAGTAGAGTATAATACTCGAAGTATGTGTTTTAAAAATTGTAAAAATTCCGTTTAGGGAGGATTTTAATATGGCATTTGAGTTAGAGAGAGATATGGTTGATTATTTACCTGTTATTAAAGTAATTGGTGTCGGCGGTGGTGGCGGTAACGCTGTTAACCGTATGATCAAAATGGACGTTAAGAACGTAGAGTTCATTTCTGTAAACACAGACGAACATGTTTTAAGATTTTCACAGGCTGACCAGAAAATCCAGATCGGTGAAAAATCTACTCGTGGTAAGGGCGCAGGCTCTAAACCTGAGGTTGGACAGGCTGCTGCTGAAGAAAACAGAGAAGAAATCGCAGCTTTACTTAAAGATACCGATATGGTTTTCGTAACTGCTGGTATGGGCGGTGGTACCGGTACAGGTGCTGCTCCTATCGTTGCTAAAATCGCTAAAGATATGGGTATTCTCACAGTAGCGGTTGTTACTAAGCCTTTTGCTTTCGAAGGTAAAAAGCGTATGGCACAGGCTGAGCAGGGTATTGCAGAGCTTGCTGCATGTGTTGACTCACTCATTATCGTTCCTAACGAAAGACTTAAATACGTTTCTGACCAGTCTATCACACTCCAGAATGCGTTTACTATTGCTGACGACGTTTTAAGACAGGGTGTTCAGAGTATTTCTGACCTTATCGTTGTTCCTGGTCTTGTTAACCTTGACTTTGCTGACGTTACTGCTGTTATGAAAGACGCAGGCTATGCTCACATGGGTATCGGTAAAGCTACCGGTAAAGATAAGGCTGCTGTTGCTGCTGAGATGGCTGTTTCTTCTGCACTTTTAGAGACTTCTATCGACGGTGCAGAAAGCGTTATCATCAATATCACAGCTTCTCCTGATATCACTCTCGAGGATATCGACGCTGCTTCTACTATGATTTCACAGCGTGCTTCCGAGTCTGCTAACATCATCTGGGGTGCTGTTATCAACGAAGAAATGAAAGACGAAATCAGCGTTACTGTTATTGCAGCAGGCTGTGGTTCTAATAACGACAACTCTTCTGCTTTCCCTAACTCTTCACCTGAGAAGGCTGATTCACCTGCTCCTGTTGAGGTTGATTCTTCTGATGATGAGGATTCATTCTACGACATTATGTCTATTTTCAACAGCTGATTATAAAAAATAAAGCTAAAGGGCAACCGTATTGGTTGCCCTTTTTTGCGTCTATAAAAACGGTGTCATTAATCTGAAATACCAGTTAAAGCTTTCTGATGGTAAGAAGTAAGTGTACGGTGTCGTGAGCAAAGCAAACGATAAAGCAGCTAACACTCTTTGCTTTTTAGTGAAATCGGTTCTTATTTTAAATACTGCATAATCAAAAACAAAAATCAGAATTGCGGCTAAGAGTATACCGCTGAACATATATATAAATCCCCAGAAATTGTATAGTTGAAGATTAAAAGCCTGATGCACGCCGCTTTGAATATTTTGCCAGATAGTATCTATTGCTTCGTTATGTCTTCTTAGAAGACCATATACAATAAATAGGTAAAGAGCGCCGATGAAATCAGCCGTAAAGCCCAATATCCAGATGAGTAGTATATTTTTGCGATATGTAGCAAAGTCTAGTTTTTTGAATATAGCAACAGTTATCAGCAACAGTACTATGGAGTCTATTATGAAGTTACCTACTAAAGAAAAAATCCACATCAGAGGATAAAATGCAAAAAGCATAAAAGTCGGCAAAATCACGTTATATAGTTTGATATCTTTTTTCATTTATAACTCCTTTAATAAGTCCTTTATAAATAATAGGCACCAGTGTATGTGTTTTGTTTCATTTTTATTATATACCTATTATCTCATAGATTCAAATATCATAATTACTGAAAATGTATTTTGATTTTATTTACTATAAACAGAGAGCAAGCACCGATACTGACTCGGTGCTTGCTCATTTTCTGATGAATAATACTTATGTGTCAAGTTTTGCTATGCTTTTTTGAATAATGGTAGCATCCATTACGGAAGGTGATTTATCTTTATCTATATCAGCGATGAACTCGGATTTAAAATCATCAAAAGACTTTAAACCGACTAAAGCCATCTGAATATATGTGGCGTCCATAACGGATAAAATTCCGTCATCGTCGGCATCTCCTAAAAGGTATCCTTCTACGATATGTTTACCGTTTTTATCAAAATGTGACGGATGTATACAATCTTTGCTGTTTCCACCTTTTTCAGTACCGAAGCAACCATTTCCGTAGTAGTAATACCACTCTCCTATTAAGTGGTTATCATCTGACGGAATTACCGGAGTGGAAATTTCTCGTTTTTGTAACACATATATCATATTATCAAAGCTATCAGTACCGTAAGGATAATTATCTGATTCTCCAGCATCGTAGTATTCGCACGGTACGTTGACAGTTTGCTTATTATACTTTCTATAAAGGTCTTCTTCCATGTACGAGAAGCTCACATTGTTGTTGAATATCAGCGTAGTAACAAAGTCAGGAATATCAGCGTAGAAGATATTTTCTGTGTCACCATTTTCCATTGTATAACCAGGGAAGGTTTGTGGAGAAAAATCATGTTCCCACCAGAATACAGATGCTGTATCAGTATGTTCGCTATACCACGATGGCGCAAACTCACCATCGGAAGATGTGTTTGAGTTTTTACCGTCAGGCATCATAAAGTAGTATCGGTGGGTATTGGTCTTTTCACCTGTATCTGACTCATACTGTTTCACTGCTTCTTTCACTGAAATAGTAGAATTATGCGGGTCAAAGTCGTGGTGATGGTCACCGCGAATGCAATCTATGTAGTTTCCGTCTTTTTGAATGCCGTAGCAACCGTTACCATAGTAAAAATACCACTGACCACCTTTTATGTATTCAGGTGCATATGGTCCGCTTAATACGATAGGGTCGGGGTCTATGACATAAATCATATTATTGAAGTTTTCAAGTCCATCAGGATAAAGCTCACATTCACCCTTTTTATAACCGCTGTTATATAGTTTAGCAGTTTGCTTATGGTTTTTGTTTATCGGTTCATTAGGGTCATCGCTAAGTTTTACATGGTTATTGATGATGAATGTCTGAGTAAATGTCGGCACATCGGCATAGTATATACCTTTTTCGTAGTCCTTAGACATTTTATATCCAGGCCACTGAGTTTCAAATTCATCTGATTCCCACAGATATATACCTGCACAGTCGGATTCATCGTTATACCAAGAATCGGCAAAGTTTAAGTATGTAGACAAATCCGAGTTGTCGCCTTTACTTCCGTTTTTACCATCAGGCATAAGGAAATAGAAACGATTAGTTTCTACTTTTGTATCGTTTTTGTTTTCGTATACTTTTACAGCGTTGTTTAAGGTCATATCTTTTGACCATACAATTATCGGAATACCGCTTGTGCTTTTACTAAGACTGAGCACAGTATCGCCGATATCTGATTTTTCCATAGTAAGCGATGAAGTAGTGTTTCCGTTTTCGTTATGAAATCTTAAAGTAAGCGGATAGTCTTCATCTGCTATATCGGATATTTGATGAAAGCTGTATTCGTAAATACCGTCGTTGTTTTTATCTGTGCAAAGCGATTCTTCTGAGTAAAGCTCATATAAAAGCTCTTTGTCTGATTTTTTAATGCTTAAGTAAAACTTTTCGTAGTTTTTCCAGCCTAAGGTGCTTGAATCAAAAAGTATATCTGCTTGATTTTTAAGAGCTTCATCTGAGTTTTTGGCGGAAGCAGACACTAAAAGCAGTGAAGAAATCAGAATAATTATTAGCAAAATGCTGATTATTTTCTTCATAAAGACACCTCGATTAATCAGGATTTGTTGAGAAAAATTATGAAAGCTGTGCTAGTTTGTGCTGAATTGCAGTTGCATCAAGTACACTTCTTTCTCCGTCATGGTCAACGTCATTTCTGCATCCGAGTTTATCACCATAGTAGTGCTTATTGCTGATGCTGTCATAGAGCTTTATTATTCCTGCCTGTGCTCTCTGAATTTCTGTCGCATCCATTACTGATAGTACATTATCGTTGTCAGCGTCTCCTATGATTCTGGCATCGTCTTTCTGACACAGATACTCAGTAAATGCTTCTTCTATACCGCTGATGCCGTTATCCCACGCTTGTTCGAAGGTATAGAACTTTTCATAATCGTATGAATATATATAGTACGAAAATAGTGATGGTGAGTATATTGCGCTGTTATAAAATATGTAGTCGCCGAAAGTACCGTATAAGTACTGATAATCGGAATAACCGCAGTTGCTTTTAGCTAAGAACCACTTTTTGTTTGAGTTTTCGTCATTATGATAGTATAAAGGTCCTGAGTAGCTCAGTGAGTTTTCGGCTACTATACCGCTGTATTCTTCAAATTTTTCTTTTAGTATAAGTTTTCTGCCGTGGTCATGGTCTTCACGCATACAATCATCTGTACCACCATTTTTAGTGTCACCGTAACAGCCGTTACCGTAGTAATAGTGCCACTCACCGCTGTATTGTACCGGTTTAGTGGAAAATTCGCCTAAATTATTTAAAGACGGGTTCAATACAAAAATCATATTATCAAAGTTTTTAACGCCTTTTGGATGGTAATATGCGAAATCTTCATCAATATAGCATGGAATAATAGCACTTTGTCTGGCTTTAGAGTGTATTTCGTGCTCCTCAATCATTCCACCGTCTAAAGTGTTAGTAAAAATAACAGTATCTACCGACTGTGGTACGTCAGCGTAGAATACACATTCTGTATCTGCTTTTTCCATAGTATATCCTGGCCAGCTTTCAGGATTGAATATATCCTGAGACCACCAGTATATACCAGCTTTATCGGAATAGTTGTTGTGCCACGACTGTGCATATTCTCCGTAGTATACATTAACCCATTCTGTGTTAACGTCTCCTATTTTACCGTTTTCTCCATTTGGCATAAGAAAGTAGTAGCGGTATGTAGGGGTGGTTGTACCATTTTCTTTATCGTAGTCATTTAGTACATCTTTTAATGAAGGAACAGGTCTTGATTCAACCATAATATCGTTAGTCCACTTTACGATCGGAGTCTGTTTTTTGAGATCATATGGTGGGAATTCGTTGGTTGCATATACAGTATCTTTTATGTTTCCTATCTGCATCAGCAACGGACAGGTTTTTCTGTCTGTGTCTGTATAAAAGCACACTTCATAGCGTGTGTACTGAGTAAATTTTATACCGCATTTATTCAAATCGTAGGTGTATATACCGTCATTGTCGTAGTCGGTGCACAGTCTGGAATCGGTTTTAGACGGATAGGAGCTACCGTTTTGCGGTATGACATGGCAATAGATTTTTTCGTAATTTGTCCAGTCAGTACCTGATGGGTCAAAATTAATGTATAGGTTTTCGTGGTCGTGGTCATCACGAATACAGTCATACTCGTTACCGTCTGGTTTAGTGCCGTAGCAACCGCCACCGTAGTAGTAATACCACTCACCACCGAATCTGTAAGGAAGATAAAACTCATTAAAGTTATTTATATCAGGGGATACTACGTAAATCATATTTTCGTGTCCTTTGGTTTCTGTTTCAAATGTCTTTACACAGTATTCCTGAACGATTGATATGTCATCAATGTTGCTTATGTTGTTATTAAAGCTGAGTGTTTCAACAAAATCAGGAACATCAGCGTAAAACACACAATTGCTGTCACTATGATACATATCAAAGCCCAGCCCCTCAGGGTCTATTTTTTCGGTGCCTGACCAGTAGACAGCGGCTTTGGTTGAGTAATCGTTGAAAAAGCTCGGACAGTATTCACCGTTTTTTCCTTTCTCGCCGTTTTCACCGTTTGGCATGAGAAAGTAGTAGCGGTTAGTGTTTACCGTTTCTCCCGTCAGCGCTTCGTAGTTTTCTATCGCCTTGCTTAACGTGAGCTTGTAAGCTGCAGCAGAAAAAGATGGGATAGCAATAGTTGATATTATCAAAACAATACAAATTGTAAGGCTAATAAACTTTTTCATAAAATCATCCTTTCAAAAAAATCCTTCTACTAATAATACCCACTATATAGAAATTTGGTTTCGCAAAAACTGAAATTATAATATTTTATGATAGAAAAACCGACTACCATAATCGATAGTCGGTTTTAGCTTTAATTATTCTGACCTAAGTGCTGTGACAGGGTCTTTTTTAGCCGCCTTTTTAGATGGGATAAGACCACCAATAAGGGTGAGTATAATACTTAGTACTATGAGTATAGCAGCAGCAACAGGAGGCAGAAAAGCGTTAATCGTTTCTATTCCTGTTAACTGGTGTATTATCGCATTAGCAGGAATTAATGCAAGTAGCGATACCCCGACGCCCATGATACCCGAGCATAGTCCGATGATAAATGTCTCAGCATTGAATACCTGAGAAATATTCTTCTTTGATGCACCGATAGCACGCAGAATACCGATTTCTTTGGTGCGCTCAAGTACTGAGATATAGGTGATGATTCCTATCATAATAGATGAAACTATCAGCGATACAGCAACGAATGCAATGAGCACATATGAAATGACGTCAACGATAGAAGTGATAGAAGAAGTCAGAAGTGCTACGTAATCTGTGTAGGTGATTTTTTCTTCTTCCAAAGCTGTTTTGTTATATTCTTCTATGCACGAAGCGATAGCATCTTTATGCTCAAAAGAATCTGTGTATATAGAGATTGATGATGGTGCATCGTAGCTGACTTTACCGAAATTCTTCAGATTTTCGTCGTATGATGCGCCGTCGATATATTCATCGTATACGGATAGTAGTATTTCTTCATCAGGGTCTTCATCAAGCCAGTTGTCACACATATCAGCCATCATAGCGTTCATATCTTCCTGTGATGACATCATCTGATATGAAGCGTATGGGTTTCCTGTGTTTGAAAGTGCGGACACAGCATTTGTGGTTTCTTCGCCTTCGTTTTCAAAATACATAACCGCCTGATAGAATGAGGCTTTATCAGCATCGCTTAAGTTTTTGATGTACTCTTTTGCGTCGCTGATTTTTGCATCATCATCTTTTGCCTCGAAATGCATATTGTTGAGTACGTTGATGTCTTTATTTTCTTCCTGAGCTTTTACTATTTCACTACTATTTGTATGGTCTATGATGTAGTCAGTTAAGAGTGACGTGTAGCCAATCGGAGTAGTTATAGTAGCGTTAGCGGCATCTTCAACAGGTTTTACGATACCTGTGATTTTAAGTTCTAACGCATCATCGATAAGCTCGTCATAGTTTTTCTCTTCGTCACCGATATATGAGAAAGTACCGTCATCGTTTTTTTGGTATTGGTCGCACAGCGGCACTAAATAAAACGGCTTTTCACACATTTTGCCATAGTCGAATTTGATTTCTTCCGCTTCTTTTTCGTCAGCAATAGCGTCAACGATTTTTTCGTATTCTTCAGACGTGATAAATCCGAGTTGGTAGAGTTTATCAGCGGATACAGCGTTTTGGCTATTGAGTACAAGAACAACCTCGTTGTACTTTTTCGGCCAGTTACCGTACAGCACATCGTAGCTTTCGGTGATGATTTCGCTGACGACGCTGTTTTTACCTTTCATCATTTCCTGAAAGTTCGGAGCGTTTTCAGAAGCGTTGCTTGCTAGTGTATACATATCCGTCATCATCGACATATCCTGCTGCATAATGCCGGAGAGGCCTTTGTCAGACTTCTCTTTCTTTCCTACATCCTGAGTGTCTGCGTTTGAGTTAATTATGTCATCGTTTTCGTCGTATGATAAAACCGAGAAATTCACATCGTAGGTGTATACGATACCATTTTCTCCTAAATAATCGTTAATCTTGCTTTCAGGGTTGTCGATGTATTTCTTAAACGAA
>JAFVVB010000038.1 GCA_017502425.1 Ruminococcus sp.
AATAACACTGATTTTATATCTAAAATCTTTATTCATTGATGCATCAACAAGTTCAGTAGATAATAAAATCTGTTCGGTTGGCATCCATGTACCGACACCAACAGCTTTAGACTGCGATGAAACGATACCGGTTCCTTCGTATCCAAGAGCTTTATATATGGTTTCGCCATCATATTCAGCAGGGTCTGATGCTAACCACTGAACCAAGATATTAGCATCTTTGAAATCATCAGCACTATTGAATGAGAAAATAGGATCGGTTACATTTGAAAGAAAATAACCTTTATATATTTTATTAGATGCATCATAGTACATTTTTGTAACTGAAGCAGACGCATTGGCTGAAGTACCAAGATAAAGTTTATTCTGACCTGCTTTAGTTATAAACTGATAACCATTAGCATTATAATCGTCCTCAGTAGCGGAAGATGTCTGGTCTTTAAAATACCAGAGTTTAATAGGTGTATTATCCCATACACCATAACCAGTATTTACACCATTGAACTTATGTGCGCTCATGGCTTTAAAAATATAAACATTACCGTCATTAACAGCCGGCCTCGTTATCGGCCACTTATAGTGCTCTACTTTAGTTTCTGTTGACTCATTATAAGTACCGTAGAAGAAGTAACCGTGCGACGGATTATCGTTAAGATCTTTTCTCATAGCATCTGAGATACGTGGTGTAGGTTCTCCGTCGTCTGACGCTGTAACCCAACGCGTAGCATCTCCCTGTGCGGTAGTTGTAGTCATAGGAATGACAGAAGTTGTTTTGCCATCGTTATAGTAGAAGTACAAACTCTTAGTCTGATCCTCACTAGTCACGTGATGTCCTTCATGTCCTTCGACAGTACTGAATGTATAGTCATCAAAGAAGAAAGTCTGGAAATTAGACTCTGAGTTTACGAATTTGAGATTGATGTTAACAGTAGCACCCTCAAGTTTCTTTTTGTTTTCAGCAGATAAAGCCTGATAATTAGCATCTTTTTCTTCAAACCATATTTTCAGGTTGACTTTCGTATCGTCACCACCACCGGTAGAAGAGAAAACAAAAATACTGTTGCTGGTATTAGTTTGATAATTATACTGACTACCATTAGATAAACCAGTGGTTGTAACGAGCTTCTGGCTATTACCCGTTGTGCTATTAATAGCATTATAGGAAACTGTATCACGTGAAAAAACACGAGTATTAGAAGTGTTAGTACCAGCTGTTACAGCAACGCGGAAAGCGCCTTCAGCAATGTTAAGTACGCTTTCATCAATATCCTTATCGGATGTTACAGAGAAAATCTCAGCTTTATCAAAATAGTAGTTAAAAGTCTTAGCTGTTTCATTGTGAACTTTGAAATCGATATTGTAATAACTGGTGTTATAGTCAGTTGTATCGCCTTTGCGATAAGTAGACGCTCCAGCTTTCTTAAAATAGAAATTTTCGCCATCAGGTGAAGACGCATGAGCCATCTGATACAAAGCAGTAGGGCGATAATAAGTAGATAAATCAACCATATTAGTAGAGCCGTCTTTAACATCAAAACGATAGTTGACGTTGCTATTGATAGGAAGATTATCACCCTTGATGACAAGAGAAGACGCTGACTCAATCCAGCTGAAAGTCATAACACCAACGAACAAAATACACTCAATCAGTGCCAGAATGGTTATAGCAATATTCTTTTTTGAGCTAAAAAACTTTTTGCTATTAAAAAGTGATTTAATCTTTCCCATTTTGGCACCTCCTTTTCGTGTATATTAATAAATCAAATTAAGGCCAGTCAGGTGTGTTATAGAGTGTTACGTGTAAAGTTTCGTTAGGGGTAATGCCAGTTTTGTGCGAAGATCTCCATCTTGAGTTGCTTGCATCCCACTGGTAAATCATACCACTTACCTGATCATCAGTACCTACGATAA
>JAFVVB010000039.1 GCA_017502425.1 Ruminococcus sp.
AATTCAAGCATTAATATCACCATCTACATCTTCAATCGACATTATAGACTTTATTTTTCCAGCGTTTTCTCTGTTATCAAGAAAACAATTTTTTCAAAAGCATTAGTGCTCAGAAGTCTTTTTGCGATATCGCGATGCAATAATGTCGTAATGTTGTCAGCGTGCATAGTAGCTATAAAGCAAACACCACTGTTTACTCCGAGTTCAACAGCTTTAACATCGTCGTAATTTGAAATCTCGTCACAAACAATGATGTCGGGCGACATAGAACGAACAGCCTGTGTTATAGCATCACTTTTTATATAGCCATCAAATACATCGCACAAACCAATGTCATTTTGAAACTCACCATTTACAGTAGATGCAAGCTCATTTCTCTCATCAATAATGCTGACTTTATTTTCATATGAAAGCTTTCTGGCTAAATCTCTCAATATCGTAGTCTTTCCACTACACGGTGCACCACAAACAAGAACACCTTTGTTTTCAGAAGATAGCATACTGTGCAGTTCATCTGAGCAACCTATTATTTCTCGGGCAATTCTGATATTAATAGAGGTTATGTCTTTAATATTAACTATCTTCCCATCAGATACAACAGCAGTGCCACATATACCAGCTCTGTGCCCTCCTTTAATCGTAATATATCCGTTATTTATCTCATTCTGACGTGTGTATACTGAGTAATTACAAATATTCTGAAAAGTATCGAAAACACTTCTTTTTGATGTAACCACCATTTGGTCAGTAAGAATAGCATCGGTGATACAATGATTTTTCGTATAATAAAATCTTTTGCTGTTACTCTGGACACAAAGCGGTCTTTCGGCTCTGAGAATAATCTCCTGAACTGAATCAGCTATTTTTTCCGGTGTATTAGACAAAATATGATACAAATCTGCTGATAGACATTTAATTGCATTTTTAAATCTTTTATTTTTCATAGACAACCTTCCTTTTGTTTAAGATATATGAAGGAGCATAAAAAAATATAACCCCCTGCAAAAAGCAGAGGGTTAAACTCATTTTATTATTTTATCATTTCTAAAAACTCTTCTTCTGAAATGACGGTAATTCCAAGAGCATTAGCTTTAGTTAGCTTTGAACCAGCATCTTCTCCTGCTAATACGAAATCGGTTTTCTTAGATACAGAAGAACTGGTTTTTCCGCCATTTTCTTCAATAATCTTCTGCGCCTGACTTCTTTTCATAGTCGGTAGTGTACCGGTAAGCACAAATGTTTTATTAAGAAATACTCCGTCAGCAGATTTTTTCTCAAGCGGTGCCATTACTACACCGCAATCTTTAAGTTCAGAAATAAGTTTCTTTGTTTCATCAAGGCTGAAGTAATCGTAAATTGACTGAGCCATTATATCACCGAAGCCATCAATAGCAGAAATCTCTCCTATATCAGCATCAAAAATAGCATCGATAGAAAGAAAATGCTCACATAAAAGTTTAGCCGCTTTCTGTCCAATGTGGCGGATACCGAGTGCATAAATCAGGCGGTAAATCTCAGCAGACTTTGATTTTTCAATAGCGTCCATAAGATTAAGTGCTGATTTTTCGCCCATTCTATCAAGTGATGCAACATCAATAGCTCTGAGGTTATATATATCGACAAAAGAGTTGATAAGTCCTGCTTGCAAAAGTTGTTCAAGCACAGCAGGTCCGAGTCCGTCGATATCCATAGCATCCCGAGATACAAAGTGTATAAGATGTCTCAAAAGCTGAGCAGGACACGCTGTATTATTACATCTGATTGCCGCTTCATCTTTTTCTCTTACTACCTTACTTCCACACGATGGACAAAACTCAGGAAAAGCGTACGGGTCGTCAAGGCTTCTGCACTGGGACACAGAAAGAACTTCAGGTATAATTTCACCTGCTTTTCTGATAACTACCATATCTCCGATATGAATATTCTTTTCTCTGATAAAATCTTCATTATGCAGAGTAGCTCGGCTGACGGTAGTACCTGCAAGTAACACAGGCGCAAAAATACCGACAGGTGTGGGTGCTCCTGTTCTACCGACATTGATTTCAATATCAAGAAGTTCAGTTTCTTTTTCCTCAGGAGGATATTTATACGCTTCTGCCCACTTAGGAAATTTAGCTGTACTTCCGAGCACTTCACGCTGAGAAAAGTCATCGACTTTGATTACTGCTCCATCGATATCACACACCATATCGCCACGGGACTTATCAATCACATCGATTTCTTTGATAACATCATCTATACTATCGCACAGCTTGTGTGAAGTAACAGGAAAACCGAGTTTTTTAAGATAGTCAAGAGAATCACTATGACACGTAATTTCAAATCCTTCAATCTGCTGGATATTAAAAATAAAAATATCCAGATTTCTGGAAGCGGTGATTTTAGAATCTTTCTGACGAAGTGAACCTGCGGCAGCATTACGAGGGTTTTTAAACGGTTTTTCACCATTATTCTCCTGATAAGCTACAATTTTTTCGAAACTTTGAAGCGACATATAAACCTCGCCTCTGACCTCAAGAAAATCAGGTGCGTTATCTATACGTTTCGGTAAGCTTTTAATAGTCATCAGATTATCGGTGACATCTTCACCAACCTGACCGTCACCACGAGTTGAACCACGAACGAACACACCGTTTCTATACTCACACGAAACAGAAAGTCCATCAATTTTAGGTTCAACCACATAGCGTGGATTATCAACCACAGCCCTGACTTTTCTATCAAAATCAACTACTTCATCAGCAGAAAAAGAATCGTGAAGACTTTCCATAACAACTTCGTGTACAACTGCTGAGAATTTCTCGCCTTTTGAGCCACCTACCTTTTGAGTAGGTGACAAAGCAGTAATAAGCTGAGGAAATTCGTTTTCGATATCCTCAAGCTCTCTTAAAAGCATATCGTACTCGTAGTCGGATATTTCAGGACTATCGAGATTATAGTACCTATTATTATGATAATTAAGCAGGTCAGTTAATTCTTCAGACCTTTTTTTAGCATTATTAAAGTCCATTATACCACCAAATAAGGGTTATTTTTTAACGGCAGAAGTGCCTTTCTCTTTTAAGTATGTGCTTTCAAGGTCCGCAAGATGCAATTTCACAGCAAGAGGATATCTTTCATATGCCTGAGAAATAGCAAAGCCACCACCTTCATCAAATCCG
>JAFVVB010000040.1 GCA_017502425.1 Ruminococcus sp.
CAACGGTAACACTCAGGGCATATCAAGGCTTGTAATCGGTATGGATGCCAATGATGCTATCGAAAAGCTCAAAGGCATCGATTGTGGCTCAAGAGGAACATCTTGTCCTGACCAGCTGGCTACTGCACTTGAGGAAGCACTCGATACTTAAAATTTCAATTAATTAAAAAACCGCTTGTTATCACAAGCGGTTTTTTTATATAGAATTATTTAGATAAGAAATACTCCATCATTGTATAGCCTTCTGCAATGTAATTTCCTGATGCTTTAGCTGTTTCTTCAGTGAAGATATCAGCACCTTCTACCTCATTTCTGCTAGAATAAATGAGATATGGTACAGGGTCAGAAGAATGAGTCTTAATACACAGCGGAGTAGGATGATCAGGGCACACTAAAACCGCAAAATCATCATACGAACGTAAAAATTCAACAACAGGAGCAAGAATTTTTTCATCAATAAGCTCAAGGGATTTTACTTTATTCTTAGCTTCTCCCCTGTGTCCACATTCATCAGGAGCTTCAACGTGAATATACACGAGATCCTGACCATTTTTGAATTCTTCGATGGCAGCTTTGCATTTACCCTCAAAATTAGTATCTATGTATCCGGTCGCACCATCAACGTCAACTGAATTCATATCAGCACAGATAGCAATACCTTTAAGCAAATCGACAGCAGAGATAACGCTACCTTTTACTGAAAACTTATCGTAAAAACTATCGAGAGCCGGTTTAGTGCCTTCACCCCACAACCATATAGAATTTGCGGGACGTTTACCCCTTTTGATTCTCTCTAAATTTACAGGATGGTCTTTGAGTAGTTCATAGCTTTTTTTCATCATATCATAAAGCTTACCTACATTATCACCCATCGGAATATATTCTTTGATAGGTCGATCGGTAATATCGTGTGGTGGTGTGAGATTATGCCCATCAACAACACCATTATTCCAGACTAAACAATGTCTGTATGATACACCAGGATAATAAGAAAACTCATCGTTACCGAGCTTTTCCTGAATATATTCAACTAAAATTTTTGCTTCAGCTGATGAAATATCATCAGCACAGTAGTCAAGCATAGTTTTATCGGAATAATCAGCCTCATCAGATAAAGTAACGAGATTACATCTGAAAGTAACATCGGTATCTTTCAAATCAATACCGATGCTGGCTGCTTCGAGCGGTGAACGTCCTGAATAGTACTTCTTCGCGTCATAACCGAGCACAGCAAGGTTAGCGACGTCACTACCAGGTTTCATACCGTCCTGAACTGTTTTAACTAGACCAATTTCACCTTTTGATGCTAAGCTATCCATACATGGTTTATACGCAAGCATCATAGGTGTTTTATCATCAAGTGCAGGAAATGGTAAATCAGCCATTCCGTCACACAACATAACTAAATATTTCATAGTGACCTCCACTAAAAAGTATTAGCCTTCAAGTTCTCCTAAACTAAGGCTCTTTAAATAAGCATTGATAAAACCATCTAAATCGCCGTCCATAACAGCGTTTATGTTACCGGTTTCAAAGTTAGTTCTATGGTCTTTAACGAGTGTATATGGCATAAAGACATAAGAACGTATCTGGCTACCCCAGGTGATTTCTTTCTGGACACCCTTGATATCCTCGATTTTATCAAGATGCTCTCGCTCTTTGATTTCCATAAGCTTTGAAATAAGCATCTTCATAGCTACATCACGGTTCTGATACTGTGAACGTTCAACCTGTGATGCAACAACTATACCGGTAGGGATATGGGTAAGTCGTACAGCAGATGATGTTTTGTTAACTTTCTGTCCACCTGCACCGGAAGCACGATATACGTCCATTTTAATCTCATCAGCAGGGATATCAACCTTAATATCATCATTAATCTCAGGCATAACTTCAAGCGATGAGAAGCTGGTGTGTCTTCTGCCAGCGGAGTCAAACGGAGAAACTCGTACCAGACGATGTACACCTGCTTCGCTCTTTAAGTATCCGTAAGCATTTTCACCTTCTATAAGAAGCACGGCGCTTTTTAGTCCAGCCTCATCGCCATCTAGATAATCGATTTCTTTAACGTTGAATCCATGAGCAGCAGCCCATCGTGAATACATACGATAAAGCATTTCAGCCCAATCCTGAGCCTCTGTACCACCTGAACCTGCATGGAAAGTCAAAATAGCATTATTAACATCATACTCACCTGTCAGAAGTGTAGATAATCTCTGACGTTCAAGATCTGTCTTTATAGTTTCAAACTCGCTTAAAGCTTCATCGAGCAAGGATAAATCCTCTTCTTCGTTAGCTAATTCAATAAGAGCAATAGTATCCTCATATCTCATATCGAGCTTTTCATACTGTTCAACCTTATCCTTAAGATTACTGGTACGCTGTAAAATTTTCTGAGAATTTTCCATATCATCCCAAAACCCAGGCTCAGCAGCTCTGTTTTCGAGCTGTTCGATTTCACTCTTCATAGAATCAAGTCCCAAAGCTGATTTTAAGTCATCAATCTCAGGACGTATAGCTTCAAGTGATAGTTTAAGTTCTTCAAATTGCAGCATTATAAATACCTCTTTGCCTATTTTTTCATAATAATTATATACGATTGTTTATCAATTGTAAAGTTAGTATATAATAAATATGTTGCAGTTTTTCCAAAACTTTGATATAATATGACCAAGTAAGACAATAGGAGTAGTGTATGGACTATATAGGCAATAAATGTCCCGTATGTGACAAGTATTTTCACGTCGGCGATGATGTTGTAGTCTGTCCTGAATGTGGCACTCCACACCACAGAGAATGTTATAATCATCTGAGAGAATGTGCTAACACCTCTAAACATAAGGACGGATACGACTATCAACAGGACTTAAATAATTCTACGGAAGATGACGGCGAGTTTATTATATGCAAAAAGTGTTCTGCTAAAAATGACAGCAGCGCTTTTTTCTGCAGCAAATGCGGAAATTCACTCCACGAAATTCCGAATTCTCAACAAAATCCTTACGTAGGTAATAATCAGAACACTCCCCCATTTTCTCAAAATGGTACCAACGTCATCATGTTTGACCCACTTGCCGGAGTTAACCCTAATACTGACTTAGGTGATGGAGTGACTGTCGGAGAAACTGCAAAATTTGTAAAACAGAACACTCCGTATTTTATCACAATTTTTAACAACATAAAGAACTTTTCTAAATCAAGATTCAATTTCTGTGCGGCGATTTTCGGAGGTGGGTATCTCCTCTTCAGAAAAATGTACAAACTGGGGGCTATCATCACCGCCATTCAGGCTGCTTTAATCGTTCTTGAACTTTACATCAACTATTACATCACATCAAGCGGTGCTTTTGATAAGTATTTTGAGGCACTATACACTTACGATACTAACGCCGCAATGCTGCATTTCTCTAAATTCAGCGAACAAGAGATGAGTGTACTGCTCATCTACTATGCTATATCTGTCACGATGCTTGTGATGTGTATCGTAGTCGGTGCATGTGCAAACAGGATGTATTTTAATCATTGTAAGAAAAGTATTCTTAAAATCAAGAATACTGTTGATATATCAGAAAACCGCGATGATATCCTCAAAAAAAGAGGTGGCGTGAACGCTCCTTTAGCTATTTCACTATGGATATCGTACATGATAATATCATATTTACCTGTATTTTTTTATTAAAGATCAGTATTTGATCAGGAGGAAATTATGAGAATCACAAAAGCTGTTATCCCTGCGGCGGGTTTAGGAACCAGAGTTCTACCGGCTACTAAAGCAATGCCAAAAGAAATGTTGCCTATCGTAGACAAGCCATCTATTCAGTACATTGTTGAGGAAGCTGTGAACTCGGGAATCACCGATATTCTTATTATCACTAACCGTGGTAAGGGTATTATCGAAGATCATTTCGACAGCACTCCGTTACTCGAACAGGTTTTAGAAAACGGCAACAAAACCGAACTTCTCAAAAGCATTGAGAATATCCACAAACTTGCAAACATCTCTTATGTCAGACAGATTGAAACAAAAGGTTTAGGACATGCTGTTTCTAAAGCTAAAACCTTTGTTGGTAACGAACCATTCGTTGTCATGTATGGTGATGATGTAATTATAGGTGATACCCCTGCTACTAAAGAGCTTATTGATGCTTACGGCAAGCATGGAAAAGGTGTTTTAGGTGTAAAAAAAGTTGACGCTAAAGACATCTATAAATACAGCTCATTAAAAGTTGAGAATATCCACGATAATGTTTACAAATGCACCGATATGATCGAAAAACCACAGACTGACGAAGAAGTTATGTCTCTGTTCTCTATTCAGGGCCGTTGTGTTCTTCCTCCTGAAATATTCGATATTCTTGAAAACACAGCACCTGGTGCAGGCGGCGAAATCCAGCTTACAGATGCTATGAGAGAACTCGCTACTACATACGGTATGACTGCGGTAGAGTACACAGGAAAAAGATATGATATGGGAAACAAACTCGGTATCATGAAAGCTTCTATCGAAGTAGGACTTGAACACGACGAAGTAAAAGACGGTCTAAGAGAGTATCTCAAAGAACTCGCAAAAACACTTTAATTTCAGTAATAATTCGCATTCAGAATAAAGCGACCTCGAAATCAGGTCGCTTTATTTTTTTGCTTTAAAAATAATCAAAAAAATGTAAAATATTGATATTTAATTGTGCATTGTTTTCTTTACATTTAAAAAATGTAGGAGTATAATTATATATGTTTATGTATCATATTATTAGGAGGGTTTTCAATGAAAGCTGTAATCACTGTTTTAGGTAAAGATACTGTCGGGATTTTAGCAAAAGTTTCAGCAGTTTGTGCTGATAACGACGTTAATGTTATCGAGGTTACCCAAAGCGTCATGCAGGATATGTTCGCTATGATTATGCTCGTTGACATCAAAAGCTCTAAGTTGCCATTTAACGAACTTTCAAATAAGTTCGATATCGCAGGTAATGAAATGGGTGTTAAAATCCACGTTATGCACGAAGACATCTTTAACAGTATGCATAAAATCTAAATTCGGAGAACTGATATGATTGAAACAAAAGATATACTTGAAACGATAAATATGATAGAAAACGAACATCTTGATGTTCGTACCGTTACCATGGGTATTTCGCTTTTGGACTGTATCGATTCGGATATTGATAAAGCGTGTGATAAAATCTATGACAAAATATGCCGATATGCTAAAGACTTAGTAAAAACGGCTGAAAACATCTCTAGTGAATATGGCATACCGATTATCAACAAGAGAATAGCTGTAACACCTATTGCTATGCTTGCATCAGTATGCCAGACTCAGAAAATCACTAAATTTGCTAAAACTCTTGATAAAGCCGCAAATGAACTCGGCGTTGACTTTATCGGTGGATACTCAGCTCTTGTTGAAAAAGGTTTTGCAAGTGGTGACTACGCACTTATTGAAAGTATTCCTGAAGCTCTCAGCATCACAGATAAAGTATGTTCATCAGTAAATATTGGTTCAACAAAAGCTGGTATCAATATGGATGCTGTTAAAATGATGGGTAAAATCGTCAAAGAAAGTGCAGTACTTACTGCCGACAGACAATGTATCGGTGCTGCTAAGCTGGTTGTATTTTGTAATGCAGTTCAGGATAACCCGTTTATGGCAGGTGCTTTCCATGGTGTCGGCGAAGCTGACTGTGTAATTAATGTTGGCGTTTCCGGTCCCGGTGTAGTAAGAGCTGCTCTTTCCAAAGCTACCGACTGTGATATTACCGGTGTTGCTGACCTCGTTAAAAAGACTGCATTTAAAATAACCAGAATGGGTCAGCTCGTAGCAAGAGAAGCTTCTAAAAGATTATCCGTACCTTTCGGTATCGTCGATCTTTCCCTCGCTCCTACTCCTGCTGTTGGTGACAGCGTAGCATATATTTTAGAAGAAATGGGTCTTGAGGTATGTGGATGTCACGGCACAACTGCCGCACTAGCTCTGCTTAACGATGCTGTAAAAAAAGGTGGCGTTATGGCATCATCCCACGTTGGTGGTCTGAGTGGCGCATTCATTCCAGTCAGCGAAGATGCGGGTATGATCAACGCTGCTAAAAGTGGCGCTCTTGACATCACTAAACTCGAAGCTATGACCGCTGTGTGCTCAGTAGGACTTGATATGATAGTAGTACCAGGTGATATTACACCGGAAACCATTTCTGCTATTATTGCTGACGAAGCAGCTATCGGTATGGTTAATACTAAAACCACCGCTGTACGTATTATTCCTGCTATCGGACTAAAAGCTGGCGATGAACTTAACTTCGGTGGATTACTCGGTTACGGACCTGTAATGCCAGTAAGATACGGTGATCCTACTAAATTCGTCACACGTGGTGGCAGAATTCCTGCTCCACTTCAAGCATTGAAAAACTGATTTATAAATTTTATGGAGGCGATGATTCATGCAGGATATGCTCAAAAAAATCATCGAGATGGACGAACAAGCCAGACTCGTTAAAGAAAAAGCTCAGAAAGAAAAAGCTGACGCTGAAAAGGAAATCATCGAAACTAAAGAAAGAATATATAACGATTACATTAATCGTGCTAAGGAACGTGTTGAGAAAAACCTCGAGGTTGATAAGCAGAATGCTGAAAAAGCGTGGAAAGATGCTAAAACCAAACACGATGCTACACTTTCAGCTCTTCAAACCACAGCAGATAAAATGCATGATCAGTGGGTCAAAGAAATTGTAGACAGAACTCTCAACGCATAATTATAAAAAAATTTTACAGGAGGTGAACCTCAATATGCTTATGAATTCTTCAGGTGCAGTTATAACTAAAGCAAGAGCTAAATACGGAAAACGTCTGAAAGAAAAAGACTATAAGGCATTACTGAAATGCCAGAGTGTTGCAGCAGTAGTGAGTTACTTAAAAACACACACCCGCTACGCAGATATTCTCAGCAAGATTAATGAAAATGAGGTTCATCGAGGTCAGCTCGAGACTCTTCTGAAACAAAAGAATTTTTACGATTTCGATTCTCTATGCAGATACGAAATGAGCGAGGGTTCACATTTTTCCGAGTTTATTATAAGACGATACGAGATTGAGCAGATTATGCACTTTTTACTGCTTTTATCATGTGGCAAGCAGGAACAGTACATTTTCGCTCTTCCCTCCTACTTTAATAAACACACCGATATCGACTTATATAAGCTTTCCACATGTAATGATTACGAATCATTTATTAGCACTCTGGGCAAAAAAGAGTACGTTGATATACTAAAAAACTTCAAGCCTGATAAATACGGTGCTATCGATTTAGCCGGTGTTGAAGATGCTTTGAATATTTATTCCTATAAAGAATTATACGATGCCATTTCAAAGCTTAAATCAAAAAAGCAAAAAGAAAAACTCAAAGAACTGTGTGACCATGTAAACGATTTTTGTAATATCTCCAGGATACTCAGGCTTAAAAAACACTATAACATCAGCAATGATGAAATAAAATTACACATGATGCCATTCGGTACTATAAAACGAAGCACAATCAACGATATGTGTAATAGCCCTGACATTGACACAGTATTTGAAATAATAGAAACAACGCGTATTGGCAAAAAACTGAATCAAATGGATATCATGAATGAAGAAAGACTTTCTATTACCAGCAGATTCCATTTATCAAAACGTCTGATGTATTATTCTACTGACCCTGCAGTTGTACTGCTTTCATATATGTATGTTAGTGAAACAGAGCTAAAAAACATTATCACTATCATCGAAGGGGTCAGATACAGCTGTACACCACAGCAGATTGAAACTCTGCTTATAAACGAATATTAAACTACTTTATTATAAAAAAGAGGTGATGTATTTGGCATTATCTAAAATGAAACTCATTTCTGTTATCAGTATGACCAGACATCTAGATGAAGTCGTAACCGTTTTGGGTAAATCGGGGGTTTTCCACCCTGATGATGCTACCGAGTTTTTCTCTGAAACAGAGAAATTTCTCCCTGTCACAACGAAAAACGAGGCTGCAAATATACTTTCAAAACTAAAAAATGTTATGACGCAAACTGACATCACACCGCAAATAGTAAACATCGATGAATTCGATATTACTGATGAGGAAATGTCAGATATGGTCGAAAAATACGAAGAAAAACTCGAGGCATCCTTCAAAGAAAAAGAAAACGCTCAAATCGAAATCAAAAATTGTCTTAGAAGAATCGAAGACAGTTCACATTTCACAGGACTTAAACTTGAGATTGATAAAATCGAAGATTGTGAATTCATAGCATCTGATTTCGGACGCTTACCCAAAGAAAGCTATCAGAAACTACACGAATTTGATGATAATGAATTTGTGCAGTTCATTCCTGTTTCCAGTGACGATAAGTACTACTGGGGTGTTTATACTGCTCCTATTGAGTTAGCTGATGAGATTGATAATATCTTTTCCTCACTTTACTTTGAACACATCGATGTAGAAGGACTCAAAGGTACCGCTACTGAATTTATAAGCGAGCAGAAGAGTAAGGTCGAAAAGCTTGAAAAAAGAATTTCTGACCTTGATAAAGAAAACAAAGAGTTTATGAAATCACATAAAGATGAAATACTCAAGGTTTATTCCAAGCTTTGCGAGTTAAACGCTTTCCACTCAATCAAATCGTATGCTTACAAATACCATCATAATTTCATTCTCGCAGGTTGGATTACTGCTGAATGTGAAAAAGAGCTTATAAAAGCACTCGAGAGTATTGAAAGTGTTGAAACAAGCGTATCTGATGCTAAAGATGAAATCAAGCATCAACCGCCAGTCAAGCTTAAAAACAACTTTTTTGCCAAGCCTTTTGAGTTTTACACCAATATGTACGGCACTCCGCACTATGGTGAAATTGACCCATCAGGATTTTTGGCTCTCACCTACTCCATACTTTTTGGAATTATGTTTGGCGACGTTGGTCATGGTGTTATTCTTTTAATCGCTGCTATTATAATGTATAAATTCAAAGGTATGGAGCTTGGACGGCTTTTAGTGCCATGTGCTATATCGTCAACTATATTTGGTTTTGTTTTCGGTAGTGTGTTCGGATTTGAACATATTCTCGATCCGATGTACGAGGCTCTTTTAGGACTTGAAGAAAAGCCGATTGAGGTTATGGAATCGCACTGGACGATGACTATCATCTACTCAGCAGTTGGTATCGGAATGGTACTGGTTATCGTAGCGATGTGTCTCAACATATATTCATCTATAAAACGCAGAGATTACGGTAACGCACTTTTCGGTGTGAACGGACTTTCTGGTTTAGTGTTCTATGGATCACTGGTTGTCGGACTTGTATGCTCTATGGTTCTTGGTATAAAAATCATGAATACTGCTTACATTTTACTGCTGATAGTAATTCCGCTAATACTGGTGTTCTTAAGAGAACCTCTATCAGAACTTATCGAAGGTAAGAAAGACTGGATGCCTGAAAGCTGGGGTTCATTCATAGTTGATAACTTCTTCGAACTATTTGAAGTATGTCTTTCCTATGTTACTAATACGATGAGCTTTTTGCGAGTCGGTGCTTTTGTGTTGGTTCACGCGGGCATGATGCAGGTTGTATTTGTTCTGGCATCTATGTTCGGTAGCACCGGATATATCATCACTGTAATTTTCGGTAACCTTTTAGTTGCTGCATTAGAGGCTCTGCTCGTTGGTATTCAGGTATTAAGGCTTGAGTACTATGAGATGTTCTCCAGATTCTATTTAGGTGACGGCAGAGCATACAAACCTGTTATAATTCAAAACAATTAATTAAAGTATAAATTGGAGGATTTATTATGTTAGACTATTTACTTTTATTTATTCCTGCTGCATTTTTAGTTATTTCTGTACTTGTATCTATCAAGGCATTTGAAAAAGGTAAGAGTGCAAAAAGAACCGTGTTAACTCAGATTCTTTCTTTTTGCGCTGTATTTGCATTTTGTTTAGTATGCCCTGTTGTTGCTCACGCTGCTGACGCTGGCGCTGCAACTGAAGCTGCATCAAGTGCGGCTGGGCTTGGATATATCGCAGCTGGAATCTCAACAGGTCTTTCATGTATCGGTGGTGGTATCGCAGTAGGCGGTTCAGCACCAGCTGCTATCGGAGCAACAAGTGAAGATCCTAAGAACTTCGGTAAATCTATCATCTTCGTAGCACTCGGTGAGGGTTGTGCTCTCTACGGTATGCTCATTTCTATTATGATCATCTCCAGTCTTTAATAAAGGACGTATCACTTATGAAAATGTATCTTATCAGCGACAACGTTGATACATTAATGGGAATGCGACTCGCAGGTGTAGATGGTGTGGTAGTACACAAAAAACACCACGTTGAAAAAGCACTGAATGACGCGCTCAAAATGGATGATGTTGCTGTAATATTAATGACTGAAACTTTAATGAAGCTGTGTCATGATCAGATTTATGACATAAAACTTCACAACCAGAAACCACTTATCATAGAGATTCCTGACAGGCACGGTAACGGTCGAACTAAGGACAGTATCACCAAATATGTACAGGAAGCCATCGGTGTTAAAATTTAACTTCTATACTTAATTAAGAGGCATATATATGAAGCAATCTAAAAAAATGAGTAGTTTTTTAAAAGCTATCAATAAATACGCTCAGGAACAAAGCGAGGCTATACGACTCGAAGCTGAGGAGTTTAAAAAGCAGGAAATTGAAAAAGCTACAAAAGAAGGTATCGAAGACGCCTACGCACTGATTCAAAAGGAAGTCAGTACAAAAAAAGCTCAGATTACAAGCGATATTGCTAAACGTGAACAAGAAAGCAGAAAACAGCTTTTCATAAAACGTAACGAAATCGTCAAAAGAGTTTTTGATGATGCTAAAGAAAAGCTCATTGAATACACAAATACTGACGAGTACTTACACTATCTCAAAGATAGCGCTAATAAAATCAAAGAATCATTTGATGGTGCTGCATGCGTTGTATATATCAAAGAAAGTGACGCTGACAAAGAAGGATTAATAAAAGAAATTATTCCTCAGTGTACTGTAAAAACTGATGATAGTATTATTATCGGTGGATTAAAGGGATATTGTCAAAGCAGAAGCGTTATCGCTGATGACACTCTTGACAGTAAACTCGAAGATCAGTACGAATGGTTCTATGAAAACTGTGACCTTAAGGTGGTGTGACTATGAAGGACAACTGCATATATGGAATTAACGGTCCTGTCGTGACCGTCAAAGGTGCCACAGATTTTTCTATGATGGAAATGGTCTACGTCGGAAACGAAAAGCTCGTTGGTGAAATTATCGGTATTAACAACGAAATCACTACTGTTCAGGTTTACGAAGATACCACGGGTCTTAAACCAGGTGATCCAATAACAGGAACAGGTGCTCCAATGAACGTGCTTTTAGGACCTGGTATACTTAACAATATTTTTGACGGAATAGAAAGACCGCTTTCTGAAATCGAGAAAAGCGACGGTGCATTCATCAGCAGAGGTTCTCAGGTATCTGCACTCGATACAGAAAAAGAATGGGACGTTACAGTTACTGTAAAAGTTGGTGATACACTTAATCGCGGTGAGATTTACGCTACTTTACCTGAAACTACAATTATCACACATAAATGTATGGTGCCTCCTTATTTAAGCGGTGAGGTAACATACGTTGCAAATAACGGAAAGTACAAACTTCATGATACTATCGTTAAAATCAAAGACGAAAAAGGTTGTGAGCACGAACTGACATTGTGCCAAAAATGGCCTATTCGTACCCCAAGACCTGTTAAAAACAGACTTTCAGCTACTGTTCCGCTTATTACAGGACAGCGAGTTATTGACACCCTCTTCCCTGTTTCAAAAGGCGGTACAGCTGCTATACCGGGCGGTTTTGGTACTGGAAAGACTATGACTCAGCACCAGTTAGCTAAATGGTGTGATGCAGATATAATTGTTTACGTCGGATGCGGTGAGCGTGGTAATGAAATGAGTCAGGTTTTACAGGAGTTCTCCGAACTTATTGACCCTAAATCAAACTGTCCTATGACATACAGAACAACGCTCATAGCCAACACATCAAATATGCCTGTTGCTGCCAGAGAGGCCTCTATCTACACAGGCATTACTCTAGCTGAGTATTACCGTGATATGGGTTACAATGTGGCTATTATGGCTGACTCAACTTCTCGTTGGGCAGAAGCACTTCGTGAAATATCAGGTCGACTCGAAGAAATGCCAGCTGAAGAAGGTTTCCCTGCGTATCTACCATCACGTCTTTCTGAGTTCTATGAGCGTGGGTGCAGAGCTGATGTGCTCTCGGGCTCTGAAGGCTCTGTTACTATTATCGGCGCTGTTTCTCCACAGGGTTCTGACTTCTCTGAACCTGTTACGCAGAACACTAAGCGTTTCACACGTTGCTTCTGGGCGCTTGATAAAAGTCTTGCGTACGCACGTCATTACCCTGCTATCAACTGGATGGACAGTTACAGCGAATATTTCACTGATCTGGACCCATGGTATGAAGAAAACTTAGGTTCAGAATTCTTGGACTATCGTGCGCAGATATCAG